>CAZTGN010000037.1:0-15004 GCA_964613275.1 uncultured Conexibacter sp.
GGTCGGCGAGCCCGCCTCCCGCGCGCGCGCGGGCGTTGACGCCGCTCTGGTCGGCGCGGCACCCGCGATCAGGACCGAGATCGACAGCTCCGGCGCCCACCTCGAGGCGGCGCGTGAGGAGCTGCTCGGGGCCGCGGCCGAGCTCGCCGGCCGCCTCCAGGGCTCGGTGCCGCTGATCTACGGCTGCGGGCTGACCGCCCCGGTCGCCTATCGGTGGAAGTGCCAGATCAACGAGAACGCGAAGCTGCCGGCGTTCGACCATCACTTCCCCGAGCTCGACCACAACGAGATCGTCGGCTGGGAGGGGGGGGAGGAGGGCGCCTTCGGCGCCGTCTTCCTCGAGGACCAGGACCAGCACCCGCGCGAGCGCCGGCGGGTCGAGCTGACCGCCGAGCTGATCGCCGGCCGCGCCCGGGACGTGATCCGGATCGAGACCCGCGGCGAGACCCGCACCGAGCGGCTGCTCTGGGCGGTAATGCTCGGCGACCTCGTCTCGCTCGAGCTCGCGGCCAGCGCCGGAGTCGACCCGACTCCGGTCGCGGTCATCGAGGACCTCAAGGACAGGCTCGGGCGGCCGTAGGCCCCTCGGCGTTGGTCGGCACGACGGCGGAAACCCGGGCCGCGGTTCCGCCGAGCCGCCAGCGCGTCTACGCGGCCCGGTCGGTCGGCTCGAGCAGGATCTCCGGCGGCGGGATCCGCACGCCGAGCTTGCGGAGGGCGGTGACGAGCGCATGGAAGCGCTCGCGCTTGGCGACCGCCTGCGAAGACGTGTCATCCGCGAGGTCGGCGATCATCCCCGCGTGATAGTTCGCAAACCAGGTCGCCGCTCCGAGCAGGGCGTCCCGCTCTTCGGGATCGAGGTCGGCCACCGTGACCTCGGCAGAGCTTGAGGTGGAGGGGGAGCGCGGGAGCATCAGCGTCAAGCTAACCATCAGACCGGACGCGGATGGGACGCGGATCGTGCCAATCCCGCAAACAGGGGCCAATGAAATCCGCCGACGACGTTAGTGCGCCCCTGGCGAGCCTCCTCGCCGTTCTCGACCAGCGCGCGGGGCAGTACCTGGACCTGGCCGGCGCTCCGGACTTCGGCGAGTACGTCGAGTCGAAGCCGAGCCGGGAGGACGAGGAGATCCTCACCGAGCCGATCTTGACGAGGATCGTCGAGACGGTCCTCGGCTTCCCGGTCGACGCGTACTACCCGCAGTACGGACGGGGAGGGCTGAAGCCCGACCTGACGCCGATGGACCTGATCGCACACCGCTTCGTGCTCGACGCGAAGAGCAGCCTCCAGGATCTCTCCCGACATGAGTCCCAGATCCGCGCCTACGTCGACCAGCGCCAGCTCGAGTTCGGGATCCTCTTCAACCTGCGTGAGGTCCGCACCTACAGGCGCGGCAAGAAGGGCCACGATCCGGCGCTCTCGTTCGCGCTCGCGCCGCTCTGGAGCTTCGCTCGCGGGGAGGGCATGGAGCCTCCCGAGCTGGCCGCCTTCGAGGCCTTCGTGGCGCAGTTCCGGTACCGCGAGCTCAGCTTCGAGGATCGGGTCGCGAGCATCGCCTCGGAGGAGTCCTGGGATGCCCGTGACCCCGGCGGCCGCGTCGAGATCGACGTCGACTTCCTGGTCGAGCGTCTGCGGGCGCTGTCGCGGCTGCTCGCCGGCGATGCCGAGGCGCAGGAGGGGGAGCTCCTCGAGAGCCTCGAGCTCAACCCGGGACTCGAGGACGGCATCCTTAGCGAGCTCGAGGTGCTGGCGCTCGACATCGCTCCCGGCACGAGCGCCGACGCGCTGCCCGCAGCGGTTGCGGAGTACGCGGCGGCGACCGGCGATGTCGCGGCGCGGACCTGGAAGCAGTACCTGCTGCGCGTGTCGCAGCTCGCGCTCGCCAGGATCCTCCTCTACCGGTCGTGGGAGGACGCCGGCTTCGTCGGCTCGAAGCTCTACGACGGCGGATTCGGCCAGGCGTTCGAGCAGTTCGGCGAGAGCGTCAGGGATGTGCTCGTCGACGCGTTCTCGCAGGGCAGCAAGGCGTACCGCTGGCTGTATGGGAACGACAGCAACTACGACTGGTACCGGCCGAGCGACGTGCCGCTGGTCGAGGTCCTCTACTCGCTGACCCCGTTCCCGCTCGGAAAGCTCGACGCCGATGTCCTCGGCGGCCTCTACGAGTCCTACGTCGACGAGATCGACCGCGACCGGCTCGGGCAGTTCTACACCCCGCGGTCGGTCGTGCGCTTCATGCTCGGGCGCGCCGGGCTGGTCGGTGCCGAGGGCGTCTTCCACGTCGAGGGCGACGAGCGCAACCCGCTCGAGATCCTCGACTTCGCGACCGGGTCCGGTGGCTTCCTCGTCGAGGCGGCGCGCCGGATCATCGACGAGGGCGGGATCGCCGCCGGCGACGAGCAGGGGCTGAAGGAGGCGCTGGCGGCGATCGTGACCGGTCTGCACGGCTCCGAGATCAGCCCCTTTCCCTATTACCTGACCGAGATCAACCTGCTGCTCCAGGTCTCGCGCGTCCTCGGCGCGCTGCGCGAGATCGGCCACGTATCGCCGCCGTTCACGCTGTCGGTCGTCCATGCCGACACCCTCGCCACGCGCCACGATCCCGCTACCTCCATGTCCGGCTCCGGGGCGGCCGAGGGGGCCGGCGAGGGGCTCGCCGGCGACGAGGGCTACCGGCTGGTCCCGCTCGACGCCCGCAAGCTCCAGGCCTTCGAGCGGATCCGCGACGGCTCCTTCGACCTCGTCGTCGGCAACCCGCCCTACGTCTTCGAGGCGAACAACCGGATCCTGTTCGAACGGCTGCGCGCGATCAACGCGTGGAGGCACGACTACCGCGGCAAGAGCGACCTCCTCTACTACTTCCTGGCGCTCGCGGCGGAGAAGGTGGCCGACGGCGGCCGCTTGGCCGTGATCACGCCCGCCGGCTGGATGAACGCCGGCAACGCCGGCTGGCTGCGGGAGAAGCTCGCATCGACCCTCCGGCTCGACGAGCTCCATCTGTTCGGGAGCTTCAGCCTGTTCGCGCCCGAGCACGAGATCCGCGGGCGCCGCTTCCCCGCTCCGACCCCGACCGTCGAGAGCGCGATCCTCCTGGCGACCAGGGCGCATGTCCCGAGCGGTCACAAGCTCCGGATCGTCGCGCTCGAGAGCGAGGCCGAGGCGGCGAGGACGCTGGGCCGGACCGCGGACGCACGGGCCCCCGACCGCGACCGGCTGCTCGCCGAGATGGCGGCCCGCTTCGAGGGCAGGCAGGGGCGCAAGCGCGGCATCCACGTCCACGACGTCCGCCAGCACGACCTCGACCACGACGTTCCGTGGCCGATCAAGCACGCGCCGAAGGACGTCGCGTCGCGGGTCGTCAAGCACCTCGACGGCGAGATCAAGCACTCCCGGGCCGAGCTGCTCTCGGAGCGGTGGGAGATCATGCAGGGCGTCCAGACCGGCGCCGACGCCTACACGGCGCGTATCCGCAAGCGCCTCGCCGCCGAGTTCCCCGCCGCCCTGGCCGAGCTCGAGGCGCGCGGCGCCGAGCCCGGGGCCCCGATCATGGAGCTGCCGGCCGGCGCCGAGCGGGCGCAGCCGTGGGCATCGAGCCCCGATCTGCTCGCCCGCAGCATCGAGCCGACCGCGATCCTCTACGGCGCCCTCGACGAGGCGCAGTACACGAGCCTCGTCTGGATCGGCCGCGACGACGAGGTCGGTGAGCCGGTCCGCGACGCCCTCCAGCCCTGGCGGCCGGTGCTCGCCAACCGCGCCGAGATCCGCCGTAACGCCTCGCGGCGCTGGTTCGAGACGGCCTGGCCCCGTAGCAAGACGCTGCTCAGGCGCCCGAAGGTGATCGCCCTCTACCGGACCGACCGCGGCCGCTTCGCGCTCGACGAGGACGGCGACTGGCAGCCCTCGATCAAGACGACGCTCGCGGTGCCGAAGCAGGGCGGCCTCTCGGTCGCCTACCTCTGCGGCCTGCTCAACTCGGAGCTGCTCGACCTCTGGTACGGGGTCCGCGGCAAGGTCCCACGGGACATCTGGCGCAACTACGAGCCGAAGCCGATGGCGCGGATCCCCTACCGGCACGCCGCGCCGGCCTCCGGCCCGGCCGCGGCGATCGCCGCGCTCGAGGCTGCGCTCGAGGAGCCCCGGCCGGACGCCCCGCTCGGGCTTGCCGACGAGCTCGCGCCGGCCGATCTCGACGCCGGCCTCGCGGCGCGGGCGGTCGAGGCCCTGGTCCGGGCGATCGCCGCCAACCGGCGGGAGCTCCTGCCGCTGCGGCCGCTCGCGCCGGAGCTCGAGCGGACGATCAAGGACCCTTGGCGGGCGGAAGCCGTGAGCATCGACGAGGCCGCGCTCATCGCCTCGATGCCGGCCTCGGAGCTGCGATCGGTCCGGCTCGATCCCGGCCTGACCGTCACGCTCGAGACCGACGACGTCCTCGGCCGCCACCGGCTCGAGGAGGAAGGGATCGTCTTCCGACGCGCCCGCAGGGTGACGGCGACGGTGGAGGGCGAGCCCGACCGCCTCGCGCTGCTCTCGACCCTCGTCGGCGACGATCGCCGGCTGCCCCCGGACGACCTCGGGAGCGTCTTGCTGCCGGTCGACCTCGACGCCTTCGCGGACCGGCTTGCGGGCCGGGAGTCCGAGATCGCGGCGCTCCTCGATCGCGGTCGGGCGCTGGTCGAGCTCGTCGAGCGGATCGTCTGCCGGCTCTACCGGGTGCCGCGTGAGCTCGAGGACGAGATCGTCGCCTCCGCGGTGGCGCGCGCGGTGGACGCCGGCTGAGCGAGGCCGGCGACGGCTCGGATATCGTCGGCTGATGCGCGCGATGGTCATGGCAGCGGGGCTCGGCACGCGCCTGCGTCCGATCACGAACGCGATCCCCAAGCCCGTGGTCCCGGTCGGCAACGTCGCGATCGTCGAGCAGCTGGTGCGGCTGTCGGCCGCGCATGGCGTCGACGAGGTGATCGCGAACCTGCACTGGTTCCCCGACCAGGTCCGGGGCCGGCTCGGCGACGGCTCGGCGCTCGGGGTCGACGTCGCCTACCGGTTCGAGCAGGAGCTGCTCGGGACCGCCGGCGGCGTTCGCAACGTCGCCGACTTCCTGACCGCCCCCGGCGACGACTTCCTCGTCCTCGCCGGCGACGCGCTGACCGACGCCGACCTCGGCGCGCTGATGAGCGCCCACCGGGCCAACGACGGGGTAGCGACGCTCGGCGTCAAGCGGGTCGCCGACGTCAGCGAGTACGGCGTGATCGTCACCGGATCCGACGGCCGCGTGCAGGGATTCCAGGAGAAGCCGGACCCGGCCGAGGCGCTGTCCGACCTCTGCAACTGCATGATCTACGCCTTCAGCCCCGAGCTGTTCGACTACTTCCCGCGCGAGGAGATGGCCGATCCGGTCGACTTCGCCAACGACGTCTTCCCGGCGCTGCTCGCCGCGGGCGTGCCCTTCTACGTGCACGAGATCGAGACCTACTGGAACGACGTCGGGACCCTGCCCGAGTACCTGCAGGGGAACCTCGACGCCGCCACCGGCGTGGTCGCCCTGCCGCGGCTCGGCGGCGAGCTCGGCGACGGGGAGGTCCCGGACGGGGTCGTGGCGGCGGACGCGGTCGAGGTCGAGGGTCCGGTCCTGTTCGGCGACGGCTGCGAGATCGGGGCCGGGGCGACGTTGACGGGCCCGCTCGTGGTCGGGGCCGGGGCGAGGGTCGGCGCCGGGGCGCAGGTCAAGGAGGCGCTGCTCCTGCCCGGGGCGAGCGTCCCCGACGACGGCGTCCTCGCCCGCGGCATCGCCGGCGACGCGATCCGGCTCGCGGCCGGCGACTGGTGAGGGGGCGGCGTTGAGCGGGCGCAGCCGGATCGTGCGCGTGCCGGCCTCGACCGCGAACCTCGGGCCCGGCTACGACATCCTCGGCGCCGCCCTCGCCGACGAGCTCGAGCTCGAGGCGACCGAGACGGGTGCGTTCGGGATCGTCTCCGAGGGCTTCGACGCGCCCGCCGACCGCAGCAACCTGATCGTCCGCTCCTTCGAGACGCTGCACCCCGCCGACGGGATCTCGTTCCGGGCCCGCAGCTCGATCCCGCTCACCCGCGGGCTCGGCTCGAGCGCCGCCGCGACCCTCGCCGGCCTGCTCGCCGCCGACCACATGTTCGAGCTCGCCAACGACCGCGAGGAGATCCTCGCCCGGGCGACCGCGATCGAGGGCCATCCCGACAACGTCGCCGCCGCGCTCTACGGCGGCATCACCCTCTGCCCGCCGGCCGGGCCCGGCGCTCCGCAGCCGGCGCCGGTCCGTCTCGCGCCCCCCGAGGGCGTCGAGGGCATCCTCGTGATCCCCCGCGAGGAGGTGGCCACGAGCGCCGCCCGGGCGGCGCTGCCGGCGACGTTCCCGCTCGCCGACGTCACCCACAACGTCGCCGCGGCGGCCCAGCTCGTGCTCGGGATCGAGCGCTCCGACCTCGACCTGATCCGGGCCGGGCTCGCCGATCGCGTCCACCAGCCCCACCGCGCGTCGCTCTATCCGCGCTCGATCGAGCTCGTCGGGCGGGCGGCCGAGCTCGGGGCGCTCGGGGCGACGATCTCCGGCGCCGGGCCGACCGTGCTCGTCTGGGCCTTCTGGCAGTCGGGGAAGGGGCTCCTCGAGCGGCTGGGCGAGCTCGCCGAGGGCTGGGCGGACGTCCGCCGGGCGCAGTTCTCCCCCCGCGGCGCCCGCGTCGAGATCGCCTGACCGGGTCGATCCGCACCTCCCCTCCGGCGAGCGACGAGGAGTGACCGACATCGGGGGTCGGAAGTGGTCGCTCTCCGGCCCGGCGGGGCCGGCCTCAGGCCGGGCCGGCGCCGTCGAGCAGGCGCGGCGGCAGCGTGTCGCGGCGGACCTGCTCGAGGCGACGGGCGCGGTCGCTCATCCCGAGCCGCTCCAGGACCTCCTCGGCGAGCGCGATGTAGTCGGCGCCGCGCTCGGGCCGGTAGTCGAGGATCGGGCGGGCCCGCTCGGCGGACTCGGCGTAGGCGATCGACTGGCGGATCACGGTGTTGAAGACCTTGCCCGGGAAGCGCGCCTCGAGCGCGTCGAGGGTCTGGCGGGCGTGCCGGGTCCGCATGTTGGCGATGTTGAGGAGGACCCCGAGCAGCTCGAGCTCGGGGTTGAGCGTCTCGCGGGCGAGGTCGAAGACCTCCATCGCCTGCTCGACGCCCTGCAGCGAGAAGTGCTGCGCCTGGGTCGACAGCAGCGCGTGGGTCGAGGCGACGAGCGCGTTCACGGTCAACAGCCCGAGCGTCGGCGGGCAGTCGATCAGGATCAGGTCGTGGCGGCGCTTGAGCTCGCGCAGCGCGTTCCGCATCGTCACCTCGCGGCCGATCTTGCCGGCGAGGACGAGCTCCGACTCGGCCAGCCCGAGGTTGGCGGGGACGACCGCACCGTGGACGGCGTCGCTCGCCCGCGCCTGGCCGGCGAGGACGTCGGCGAGGGTCGGCTCGGCGGCCGGGTCGACGTCGAAGTAGTCGGAGAGGTTGCCCTGCGGGTCGGCGTCGATCGCGAGCACGTCGAGCCCGGTCCGGACGAGGACGTCGGCGAGCGAGCGCACCGTCGTCGTCTTGCCGGTGCCGCCCTTCTGCGACAGCACGGCGATCGTCACCGACACCGGCCGGTCGCCCCCCGTCGAAGCCGTGGCGGCACCACGGCCGCGACTATAGACGCGAAATCGCCTCGGCGCGGGAGGCGCCGATCGACGCTCGCCGGCCCGGGCCGGCGCGGATAGACTCGCGCGACGATGGGCCCGGTCAGCGCCGAGATCGACATCGACGCACCGCGCGAGCGCGTCTTCGCGATCCTCGTCGACCTCTCGAACCGGCCCGCCTTCTGCGATCACTTCCAGCACGAGCTCCGGCTTCAGCGGATCGACCCGGTCGGCATCGGCGCCGCCGCGCGGTTCCGCATCGAGGCGCCGTTCTTCCATTTCTGGATGGAGTCGGTGCTCGAGACGGTCGAGGCGCCGCACCTGATCGTCGAGCGCGGCAAGGGGGCGCGGATCGACCGGATGGGGGTCGGCACCTCCTGGGAGCTGAGCGAGGCCGGCAGCGGCATGACCGAGGTCAGGGTCAGCTTCTGGACCGAGCCACAGCATCACCTCGACCGCTTCAAGGACGCACTGATGCCCGCCGGCTGGCACCGGCGGCAGTGGCGCCGCGCGCTCGAGCGGCTCCGCGGGATCGCCGAGGGAGAGACCCGGATCGAGCGCCTCCACGTGGCCGGCGCAAGCCCCCTCTGAGCCCGGCGCCGATAGACTTCCGCCGCCCGATGCGCCGCCGAATCGTCCTCCTGCCGCTGCTCGTCCTGGCCCTCGTCGGGCTCGCCGTCGCGACGTCGGGATGCGGCGAGGAGGAGACCGCCGAGGCGAAGGAGGGGGAGCCCCTCGAGCTCGGCGAGCTCTCCTACGCGATCCAGATCACGCGCGAGCTGAACCGGTTCTCGCCCGAGGACGCGGCCTATCTCGAGGGCGCCCCGGTGATCCGCCCCGACCAGGAGTTCCTCGGGGTCTTCATGCAGGTCACCAACCAGGGTGAGGAGGAGGCGGTGGTGCCCGGCCCGCTGCGGGTCATCGACACGCGCGGGACCGTCTACCGGCAGCTGCCGCTGCGGAACGAGTGGACGCTGAAGCGGGGCACCCCGGTCCCGCCCGGGGTGACCATTCCCGGCCCCGAGACGGTGGCCCGCAACGGATCGATCGAGGGCCTGCTCGCGCTGTTCGTCGTCGATGAGTCGGCGAACGAGAACCGCCCGCTCGTGCTCGAGATCCCGGGGCCGGATGAGCACGGGGAGATCGTCCTCGACCTCTAGGTCATGCCGTCCGGGAGCCCGGCCGTGAGCGTCGGGCTCGTTCGGGCGGCGCTCCTGCTCGCCGCGGTCGCGGCGGTCGAGATACTGCTCGGCCTCCTCGGCACCGTCGCCGACGTGGTCGCGCTCGCCGCGATCGTCCTCGCGCTGCTCCTCACCGCGCCCGCCGGGCGCGCCGCCGGCGCCGGCTGGTGGTCGCTGCTCGCCGCCGGGACCTGCCTCTCGCTGCTCGGGGCGCTGCTCGCCCTCGTCACCGAGCCGGTCGGCGGCCTCGTCGCCCTGCTCGGCGCCATCGCCGTGCTGGCGGCCGCGACGTTCGGCTTTCCGACCCGGGCCTGAGCCGGCGGCTCAGGCGGGGGAGGCGAGCCGCTCGCGGACCTTCGGGAAGAGGACGTTGTTCTCCTCGTGGATGTGCCGGTGAAGCTCGAGCTCGAGGTCGGCGAGCTCGTGCAGGAGGACCCGATGGGTGTTGCAGTGGGCCCGCTCGGGGCGGTAGTCGCCGGCGAGCTCCCTGATCTCGGCGAGGGCCGAGCCGGTTGCGCCGTGGTCGTCCTCGAGGTGGGGCAGAAGGAAGCGATCGAGCTCGGGGGCGCCGTTGCCGCGATCGAGCTCGCGGCAGGCGGGGAACAGCTCCTGCTCCTCGACGCGCATGTGGTCGAGAAGCTCGGAGCGGGCGTCCTCGTAGCGTCGCTGCAGCGGCGCTACGGTGGGGTCGTCGGCGCCGTGGGCGCGGACGACCTTGCCGAGCAGCTCGGAGATCCGCTCGAGCCGGGCGGGCAGCGGCCGATGATGCTCCTCGACGATGTGCTCGCAGAGCTCCGCGATCGATGCGCGCGAGACGTCGTGCGCCGCCTGGGCGCCGCCGTCGGCCCCGATCGAGTCGAGGACCGTCGCGACGGTGTCGGCGTCGAGGCCGCGCTCGCGGCACGCTTCGGCGAGGGTCTTGCCGCCGCCGCAGCAGTAGTCGAGGCCGAGGCCCTCGAGCACGGCGGCCGCACCGGGCCGCTCGGCCACGATCCCGCCGAGCGTCGCGGCGGTCGCGGTCGCGGTCTGCTCGGTGCCGGGCACGCGGGCAAGTTTACACAAACGGAACTGTGTAAATTAGCGCCGATGAGCGGCGCCGGATACCAGCCCGAGACAGCGTCCGCGACCGTCCCGGCGGGCGGCGCGGACGGCGCGGGCGGCGCGGACGGCGCGGGCGGCGTCGGCGGCGTCGGCGGCGTCGGCGGCGTCGTCGATCCCCGCGCGACGGCGGAGCGCCTCGACGAGCGGCTGGCCCCCGTGTTCGCGGCGGTGATCAGGCGGAACCCCGGCGAGACCGAGTTCCACCAGTCGGTGCTGCGGGTGCTGGAGACGGTCGCGCCGGTCGTGCACCGCCACCCCGAGTACGCGGAGGCGAAGCTGCTCGAGCGGATCAGCGAGCCCGAGCGGCAGATCATCTTCCGCGTCCCCTGGAGCGACGACTCCGGCCAGGTCCACATCAATCGCGGCTACCGGGTGGAGTTCAACAGCGCGCTTGGCCCCTACAAGGGAGGCCTGCGCTTCGCGCCGTCGGTGAACGCCAGCATCGTCAAGTTCCTCGGCTTCGAGCAGGTGTTCAAGAACGCGCTGACGGGGATGCCGATCGGCGGCGGCAAGGGCGGCGCCGACTTCGACCCGCATGGGCGCTCGGATGCGGAGGTGATGCGCTTCTGCCAGTCGTTCATGACCGAGCTGCACCGCCACCTCGGCGAGCGGACCGACGTTCCCGCCGGCGACATCGGCGTCGGCCGGCGGGAGATCGGCTACATGTTCGGGCAGTACAAGCGGATCACCAACCGCTACGAGTCGGGCGTGCTGACCGGCAAGGGGCTCTCCTGGGGCGGGGCCCGGGTCCGCGAGGAGGCGACCGGCTACGGGTGCGCCTACTTCGTCGCCGAGATGCTGACGACCCGCGGCGGCTCGCTCGGGGGGAGGGAGGTCGTCGTCTCCGGCTCCGGCAACGTCGCGATTCACGCGATCGAGAAGGTCCAGCAGCTCGGCGGCCGCGTCGTCGCCTGCTCCGACTCCTCCGGCTACGTCCACGACCCCGACGGCATCGACGTCGACCTGCTGAAGGAGGTCAAGCTCGCCGAGCGGGCGCGGATCGGCGAGTACGCGCACCGCCGCGGACGCCGCGCCCGCGGCTTCGCCGGCGGCAGCGTCTGGGGGGTGCCGTGCGAGATCGCGCTCCCCTGCGCGACCCAGAACGAGCTCGGCGCCGACGGCGCCCGCCGGCTCGTCGACAACGGGGTGATCGCGGTTGCCGAGGGGGCGAACATGCCGACGACGCCGGACGCGGTGCGGCTGCTGCGCGAGGCGGGCGTCGCCTTCGGCCCCGGGATGGCCGCTAACGCCGGCGGCGTCGCGACCAGCGCCCTCGAGATGCAGCAGAACGCCTCCCGCGACAGCTGGAGCTTCGATCACACCGAGCAGCGTCTGATCGAGATCATGAGCGACATCCACGCGGCCTGCCGGGAGACGGCCGCCCGCTACGGCGCACCCGACGACTACGTCACCGGCGCCAGCATCGCCGGCTTCCAGCGGGTCGCCGACGCGATGCTGGCGCTCGGCCTGGTCTGAGCCCGCCGCCCGCCGCCGCCTCAGAGGCCGGCGGCGAGGATCTGCTGGGCGATCGGGGCCGCGACGGAGCCGCCGTCGCCGGGGGCGTTGACGACCATCACCGCCACCGCGAGCTTCGGGTCGTCGGCGGGGGCGAACGCGGTGAACCAGGCATCCACGTCCTGCTCCTGCTCGGGATCGGTCACCGGCTGGCCGTCGCTGGTCCCGAGCTCGGCGGTCCCGGTCTTGCCGGCGACCGTCGCGTCGGGCAGCGCCGCCGCGCTGCCCGTGCCCGACGCGACGACCGCGACCATCATCTCCTTCATCTGGCCGGCGACCTTCGGGTTCATCACCTCGACGTCGGGGTAGTTCCCGCGCAGCTCCGGCGCCTTCACCATCGCCGTCGGGGAGCGCACTCCCTCGTTCGCGATCGTCTGCGACACCGACGCCATCGCGAGCGGGGTGGCCAGGACCTCGCCCTGGCCGATCGCGCTGACCGCGACCTCGACCTCGCTCTCGAGCGGGTTGGGAATCGTGCTCTCCGGTGGCTGCGTCAGCGCCAGCGCATCCGGGTTGTAGATCGTCGGCGGCGAGTTGAACCCGTACAGCTCCGCCTCCTCGACGAGCTTCTCGCCGCCGACCCTGACCCCGAGCGGGGCGAAGACCGTGTTGCACGAGTGCGCGAAGCTGGCGACGAGGTCGCCGCCGCAGGCCTCGTCGTAGGCGTTGTCGATCTCACGACCGCCGGCGACGGTGCTGGTCTGGACCGGGAACTCCTCACCGGGCTTGGTCACGCCCTCCTCGAGCGCGGCGCTGGCCGTGATCACCTTGAACGTCGAGCCCGGCGGCTGCGGCGCCGAGAACGCGAGGCCGGCGAGCGCGAGCACGTCGCCGTCACGGGCGTCGAGGACGGCGGCGCCGCCGAACGTCGAGCCGAGCGCCGCGGCGGTCGCGTCCTGCAGCTTCGCGTCGATCGTCGTCCGCAGCGGCTCGCCCGGCGTCGGCACCCGCTTCGCGAGCACCGTCCGCGCGCCCTCGCCGACCGCGAGGAGCCTGCCGCCCGGCGTCCCGGCCAGCAGCGAGTCGAACGCGAGCTCGAGCCCGCTGGTCCCCGGGTCGGCATCCGCCGGGAAGCCGAGCGCCTCGACCTGCTCGGCCCGCTTGCGGCCCGGCGGGCCGGTCTCGCCGGTGACGATGCCGCCGGCGCCGTTGGTCGTCCGCGCCGACGCGGGGCCGCTGGCGAGCACGGAGCCGTCGGCGGCGAGGATCGGCCCGCGCTTGCCGAGCTTCGTCTCGGCGGCCAGCTTCTCGCCCGGGCCGAGGCCCGGGAAGACGAGGTTCGGCTGCCAGCTCACGCCCCCCTCGGCGACCGGCACCGCGACCTCGCCGGCGACCTCGCCGAACGCCCCCGTCGCCACCCTCACCGGGACGGGGACGACCGTGGCGCCGTCGCGATCCTCCTCGCCGCTCGGCCCGTCGATCTCGAAGGCGGTCGCGGTCGCGGTCGACGCCGCCTCGGCGTAGGCCCGCTCGAGGTCCTCCACCGAGTAGCTGGAGGCCGATTCGGCGTCGAGCTCGTCGTGCATCGCCGCGTAGTCGCCGTCGGCCCACGCGGAGGCGAAGCGCTCGACCGCCTCGCGCTCGGCCGAGTCGCCGGCGACGGCGGCACCGGCCACGAACGCGACCGCGCAGAGCAGCCCGAGCGGGACGAGCAACATCCGCCTCCGCCTGGCTACCTCGCTTGGTCTCTTGCTCAAACCTGGAACGCGGAACGCCCGATTCGAGGGCAGGGGACGGGACGCCGCAGGGTGCGAAGGCTACTGCCCCGACCAGCGTCATCGCGGCCGTCCCCGCGCGGTCGTGGCGGCCGCAAGCGGCGTAGCCATGCGGGTCCGTGGCGGTGCTTCGCTACGCTGACCGGGTGGAAGCCCGCTCTGCCGAAGCAGGTTCCGATCCGCGTGGGGCCGCCGCCCCGGCACCGGTCTGCAGCCGCTACCACGAGGCGGTCGAGCTCGTCGGCCGCCGCTGGAGCGGCGCGATCCTGTTCAGCCTGATCGACGGCCCCCGTTACTTCAGCGAGGTGGCGGCGGCGGTGCCCGGGGTCTCCGATCGGCTCCTGTCCCAGCGCCTGCGCGAGCTCGAGTCCGAGGGCCTGCTCGAGCGCGCCGTGCACGACGGCCCGCCCGCCCGCGTCTCCTACGAGCTCAGCGCCTCCGGGGTCGCGCTCGAGCCGGCGCTGCGGGCGCTCTACGACTGGGCGCAGGCGTGGCGCACCGACGACTGATCCGCACGTCGGACGCTCACCAGCGCCGCGGGTTGCCGGCGGGGATCCGGTCGGCGACGAGCTCGGCGTCGATCCGCTCCGCCGCACAGGGCGACGTCGTCGCCAGGTAGCGGTCGAGCTCGCCGCCTCCGAGGGCGGCGAACGCCGCCTTCACCGTCGCCTCGTAGGCGGCGATGATCACCGCGCCGGCCGGCGGGACCGGGGCGTGGTGCTCGGGCCGGGCCGCGTAGGTGTAGATGCGGTCGAACCGGCCCGCCGCGGGCCCGGCGACGGCAGCGCCGACCTCGACCCGCCGGTAGCGGATCTCGCGCCGGTCGAGCCGGTCGAGCTCGGCCTCGCCGATCGCGATCAGCGCGCCGTTGACCGAGCCGTCGGCGGCCGCGACGTCGAGCCCGAGGACCCAGTCGGGGATCGTGCCGTCGTCGCGCCGGGCGAAGGTCTTCTCGCTGGTGCGGTTGTCGCGCACGACCGTGAAGCCGCGCATCCAGCCCGCGAGCGTGGCCGGCTCCGGCGTGACCGGGCGGCCGAGCGCCTCGGCGGCGCTCGCGGCGGCGACCAGCGAGCCGTAGGCGAAGACGGCGGCGCTCACCGCGCGCTCCCGATCGTCCGCTCCGGCGGGTGCGGGCAGAGCCGCGCCCGGGCCGGACAGTCGTGGCACAGCGACGGCCCCGGACTGGAGCTGGGAGCGAAGTCGCCGGCGCGGATCCGGGCGATCAGCGCCTCGATCTCGAGCCGCCCGGCCGCGATCGCCTCCGGCCCGAGCGTCGCCACGACCGGTTCGGCGGGCGCCCGCAGGAAGCTGTAGACGCCGACCACCTCGTCGCTGCCGGTCGCCGCGGCGATCGCCGCCGCGTAGAGCAGCCGCTGCAGCTCGTAGGCGGGTGCCAGGGTCGGGCCCGATCCGGTCAGGGGGTCGGTCTTGTAGTCGACGAACAGCGGCGGCTCGCCGGGGCGGCTCACGAGCAGGTCGATCGTGCCGCGGATCACCGTCGATTCGCCGAGCCCGATCCGGAACCGGACCTCGGGTCGGAAGCTGGCGCCCGCCTCGCGGAGGCCGCCGAGCAGCTCCGAGCCGAGCCAGCCGGCGACGAGCCCCGAGGCGGCGTCCCCGGCGTCGTGCCCGAGCCCCTCATGCTGCAGCGTCGCCGCCACGATCTCGGCCGGCGGCGGCCGCCACGAGCTCCGCGCCGACCACTCGAGCAGCGCGTGGACCGCCCGCCCGAACCCGAGCCCGCCGGCCCGCGGGGGGCGCTCGCCGTCGACGCCGGCGCTCGCGCCGTCCCGCTCCTGTCCCAATCGCAGGACCCGCTC
>CAZTGN010000038.1:0-14953 GCA_964613275.1 uncultured Conexibacter sp.
AGGTCACCCAGGCGTTCGAAGACGATCCTGCTTCCGTCCGGCGCCCAGGCCGCCTGGTCGCCAGCGGTCAGGTTCACCACCGTCGACCCGTTGCGAGTCACGGTCGAGAGCTCGCGCGGGGTTTCCGGACTCGATACCACGAGCTTGCTTCCGTCCGGCGCCCAGTCGAGGTGAGCTCCCCTGACCGGCGTCGGCCCGATCGGACGCTGGTCGCTTCCGTTCGGATTCATCGTGTAGATCTCGAAACCATTGGTTCTGAAGGCGATCCGAGATCCGTCCGGAGACCAGGCCGGGTCAGCAGCACCGTCGCTTCTGTCGGTCAGTTGCTTCGGGTTGGTCCCATCCGCGTTCATCACGAAGATGTCGTCGCCGCCGGCGCGACTGCTGTAGAACGCGAGCTTGCTGCCGTCGGGAGACCATTCTGGCTGGGTGCTTGCGGGTGAAGCGTTCGTGAGTTGGGTCTCACCCGATCCGTCGGCGTTCATCACGAAGATCTCGGAGTTGCCGTCACGATTGCTCGTGAATGCAATCCGGCTCCCGTCCGGCGACCAGGTCGGATCGGCGTCGCTCGCGGCGTTGGCCGTCAGCGGCACCGGATCGCTTCCGTCGGCGTTCATCGTCCAGATCTCGAAGTCGCCGTCGCGGTTGCTCGAGAAGGCGATCTTGCCGTTCGACCCCGGGAACGCCGCCACGCCGGGCTCGGGCCAAACGAGCGCGCAGAGCAGCCCGACGACGACAGCGAGAGCCACCCGAACGCGACCCTGCGTTCGACCGCTCCTCCCGGGCCCCGGCCAGGGGGCTGCTGCCCCGATGAACAAGGTGACGCGACACTAACCGCATGCGAGCGGGCCGTCAATCCGCGTCGCGCCGCGGATCAGCAGCCGGTACCCACCGACGTAGTGCCCGGTGCTGATGCGGACGACCCGCCGGCCGGGGATAGTCTGAGTCGATGGCAGTCGAGGGAGAGGCCACGACGATCGAGCGCGGCGCCTTCGACGGCCTGCTCGCGGCGATCGCGGGCCGCGGCTACGAGGTGATCGGCCCGACCGTTCGCGACGGCGCGATCGTCTACGACTCGATCGCGACCGGCGACGACCTGCCGGTCGGCTGGACCGACGAGCAGGACGGCGGGACCTACCGGCTGCGGCGCCGCGACGACGAGGCGCTGTTCGGCTACGCCGTCGGCCCGCAGTCGTGGAAGCGGTTCCTGCACCCGCCCGAGGTGAAGCTCTGGCGCGCGTCCCGCGACGACGGCGGCGCGATGACGATCGAGGATTGCGACGACGACCCGCCGTCCTACGCCTTCGTCGGGGTCCGCTCCGGCTAGCTGCCCGCTATCGCGATCCAGCACCGGGTGTTGGCGGGCGGCTTGTTCCCCGACCCCTTCTACGCCGCCCGCCGCGACGGCGCCTTCCTCGTCGCCGTCAACTGCACGGTCGCCGGCGGCACCTGCTTCTGCGTCTCGATGGACACCGGACCGCGCGCCGACTCCGGCTACGACATCGCGCTGACCGAGGTGATCGACGGCGGCCGCCACTACTTCCTCTGCGAGGCCGGCAGCGACCGCGGCGCCGCGGTCCTCGCCGAGGTCGAGACGGCCGACGCGGGGCCGGCCGAGGCCGAGGCGGCTGCCGCCGGGATCGCAGGTGCGGCCCGCAACCAGGGCCGCGCGATGGAGGCCGCCGGGATCAGGGAGCTGCTCTACGACAACTACGAGCACCGGCGCTGGGACGAGGTCTCCGAGCGCTGTCTGACCTGCGGCAACTGCACGATGGTCTGCCCGACCTGCTTCTGCACGACCGTCGAGGACTCGACCGACCTGACCGGCGCCGAGGCCGACCGCACCCGGCGCTGGGACTCCTGCTTCACGATCGACTTCTCCTACGTCCACGGCGGCAGCGTCCGCGCCTCGGCGCGCTCCCGCTACCGGCAGTGGATGACCCACAAGCTGGCCACCTGGATCGACCAGTTCGGAACCTCCGGCTGCGTCGGCTGCGGGCGCTGCATCACCTGGTGTCCGGTGGCCATCGACATCACCGAGGAGGTGGCGGCGATCCGTGCCGATCCGATCGATTGAGCAGGTCCTGACCGAGGTCAAGACGTTCGCGGGGCTGGAGCAGCGCCACCTCGACCGGATCGCCGGCTGCGGGCGAAACTGCGGCTTCGCCGCCGGCGAGATGATCGCCCGCGAGGGCGACCGCGCCGACACCTTCTACGTGATCCGCCACGGCCGGGTCGCGCTCGAGACCCACGCCCCCGCCGGCGGGCCGCTTCTGATCACGACGCTCGGCGACGGCGCCGTCGTCGGCTGGTCGTGGCTGTTTCCGCCCTACCGCTGGAGCTTCGACGCCCGCGCGATCGAGGAGACCCGGGCGATCGCCTTCGACGGCGCCTGCCTGCGCGGCAAGTGCGACTCCGACCACGAGCTCGGCTACGTGCTGATGGAGCGCTTCGCGCAGATCATCCTCGACCGCCTCCAGGCCGCCCGCCTGCAGCTCCTCGACGTCTATGGCAAGCCCGCCGCCGGCTGAGCGGGCGGCGCCGGACCGGCCGGCGCCGATGACGCCCCGTCCCTGGCGGGTCACCGACCGCCGCCGCGAGACCGCCGACTCCTGGACGCTCGACCTCGAGCCCGCCGACGACGGCGCCGGGATGAGCTACCTGCCGGGCCAGTTCAACATGATCTACGCGTTCGGGATCGGCGAGGTGCCGATCTCGATCAGCGGCGGGTCGGGCGAGGAGGGGCCGCTGGTCCACACCGTCCGCGACGTCGGCGCCGTCAGCGCCGCGATCTGCCGGGCGGACCCGGGCGAGGTGCTCGGCATCCGCGGGCCGTACGGCAGCGCCTGGCCGGTCGCGGCCGCCGGCGGCCGTCACGTCCTGATCGTCGCCGGCGGCGTCGGGCTGGCGCCGCTGCGCCCGGCGCTGCGGGAGGCGCTCGACCGCCGCGAGGAGCTCGACGGCCTGACGCTGCTGCTCGGCGGCCGCACCCCCGCCGACCTGCTGTTCCGCGGCGAGCTCGAGGAGCTCGGCACCGACCCGCGCCTCGAGCTCGCCGTCAGCGTCGACAGCGCCGAGGCCGGCTGGCGCGGGCACGTCGGCGTCGTCACCTCGCTGATCGACGACCTCGTTCTCGATCCGTCCCGAACGACCGCCCTCCTCTGCGGGCCCGAGGTGATGATGCGCTTCGCCGCCCAGGCGCTGATCCGGCGCGGAATGGATCCCGCCGACCTGCACCTGTCGATGGAGCGGAACATGAAGTGCGCCGTCACCCAGTGCGGCCGCTGCCAGTTCGGGCCGACCTTCGTCTGTCGCGAGGGCGCCGTGATGCGCTACGGCGACATCGAGCGGATCTTCAACCTGAGGGAGATCTGATGTCCGCGGCGAAGCCGAAGCCCGGGGCGCCCGCGAAGCCGAAGCTCGCGGTCTGGAAGTTCGCCTCCTGCGACGGCTGCCAGCTCAGCCTGCTCGACCTCGAGGACGAGCTGCTGATGCTGCCCGAGCGGATCGAGGTCGCCCACTTCCTCGAGGCGTCGCGGGCGGTCGTCGAGGGTCCCTACGACCTCTCGCTCGTCGAGGGCTCGGTGACGACCCCCGAGGACGCCGAGCGGATCCGCGAGGTGCGGCGCGTCTCGCGGCATCTCGTCACGATCGGGGCCTGCGCCACGGCCGGCGGGATCCAGGCGCTGCGGAACTTCGCCGACGTCGAGGAGCTCGCGGCGGCGGTCTATCCCTCGCCCGACTACCTGTCGACCCTCGGAACCTCGACCCCGATCGCCGCCAGCGTGCCGGTCGACTTCGAGCTCCACGGCTGCCCGATCGACCGCTACCAGCTCCTCGAGGTCATCGCGGCGTTCCTGGCCGGGCGGCGACCCTCGATCCCCTCCTACAGCGTCTGCATCGAGTGCAAGCGCCGCGGCAACGTCTGCGTGATGGTCGCCGGCGGCACCGCCTGCCTCGGCCCCGTCACCCACGCCGGCTGCGGCGCGCTCTGCCCGGCCCACGACCGCGGCTGCTACGGCTGCTTCGGGCCGATGGAGACGCCGAACCCGGAGTCGCTGTCGGCATGGATGCGGGACCTCGGCGCCGAGACGCCGGACCTGGTCCGCGCCTACCGCGGCTTCAACGCGAACGCGCCGGCATTCCGCGCCGCCGGCGACGCCCACGTCGCCGAGGCCGAGGCGGAGGCCGAATCGTGAGCGACGGGAACGGCATCCGCCGGATCGAGACCGCCGCGCTCGCCCGGGTCGAGGGCGAGGGCGCGATGCACGTCCGGATCCGCGGCGACGAGGTGCTCGCCGTCGAGCTGCGGATCTACGAGCCGCCGCGCTTCTTCGAGGCGCTGCTGCGCGGCCGCGCGCTCGAGGAGGCGCCCGACATCACGGCGCGGATCTGCGGGATCTGCCCGATCGCCTACCAGACGAGCGCCTGTCAGGCGATGGAGGACGCGCTCGGGATCGCCGTGACCGGACCGCTCCGCGACCTGCGCCGGCTCATCTACTGCGGCGAGTGGATCGAGAGCCACGCGCTGCACCTCTACATGCTCCACGCCCCCGACTTCCTCGGCTACGAGAGCGGCTTCGCGATGGCCGCCGACCACCGCGAGATCGTCGAGCGCGGGCTGCGCGCCAAGAAGACCGGCAACCGGCTGATCGAGGTGATCGGCGGGCGCGCCGTCCACCCGGTCAACGTCCGCGTCGGCGGCTTCTACCGGACGCCGGAGCGACGCGAGCTCGAGGCGCTGAGGCCCGATCTCGAGCGCTGTCGCGAGGAGGCGCTCGCAACGGTCCGCTGGTGCGCCGGACTCGACTTCCCCGACCTCGAGCGCGACTACGAGCTCGTCTGCCTGCGATCGGAGCGCGAGGGCGAGTACCCGATCGACGACGGCCGGATCGTCTCGTCGAAGGGGATCGACATCGCGCCGGCCGAGTTCGACGCGACCTTCGAGGAGCGGCAGGTCCCGCACTCGACGGCCCTGCACGCCCGGGTCCGCGAGCGCGGCTCCTACCTGGCCGGCCCGATGGCGCGCTTCGGGCTCAATCGCGAGCGGCTGTCGCCGATCGCCGCCGACGCGGCGGCCGAGGCCGGCATCGGCGACGGCTGCGCGAACCCGTTCCGCAGCATCGTCGTCCGCGCCGTCGAGATCCTCTACGCGTTCGACGAGGCGCTGCGGCTGATCGACGGCTACGAGCCCCCCGACCGGCCGTTCGTCGCCTACCAGGCGCGGGCCGGGGTCGGGCACGGCGTCAGCGAGGCGCCGCGGGGGATGCTCTACCACCGCTACGAGATCGACGACGCGGGCGAGATCGTCACCGCCTGGATCGTCCCGCCGACCTCGCAGAACCAGCGCTCGATCGAGGAGGACCTGACCGAGTTCGTGGCCGCGAACGTGCGGCTCCCCGACGACGAGCTGCAACGCCGCTGCGAGCAGACGATCCGCAACTACGACCCCTGCATCTCCTGCTCGACCCACTTCCTCAGGCTCGAGGTCGAGCGGGAGTGAGCGGCAGGCGCCTGCTGATCGGCCTCGGCAACGAGCTCCGCGGCGACGACGCGGCGGGGCTGCTCGTCGCCCGGGCGGCGCGCGAGCGCGAGCACGACGGGATCGAGATCGTCGAGGCCGGCGGCGAGCCGATCGACCTGCTCGCCGCCTGGGAGGCGGCCGCGGCCACGGTCGTCGCCGACGCGGTCAGATCCGGTGCGGAGCCCGGCGCGATCCACCGGCTCGATGCCGCCGCCGGGCCCCTCCCGGCCCCGTTCGCGGCCCCCTCCACCCACGCCCTCGGGCTCGCCGAGGCGGTCGAGCTCGGGCGGGCGCTCGGGCGCCTGCCGCCGCGGCTCACCGTGTTCGGGATCGAGGGGGCGACCTTCACCGCGGGCGCGGAGCCGACGCCGGCGGTGCTCGCCGCCGTCGCCGCCGTCGCCGCGGCAGCGATCGCCGAGCTCGGCGGCCGGGAGAGCGGCTGAGTGGCCGCTCCCGCACACCCCGCCACCCGCCCGACGGGACGGGCGCCGGTGCGTGCTACGTTGCCCGCGAGGGTTGATCCGAGCGCAGGAGGCGTCGACTGATGTGCCTGGCGATTCCCGGGCAAGTGGTTGAGATCGTCGACGAGCAGAACCGGCTCGCCCGCGTCGAGGTGGCCGGCGTCCGCCGCAACGTCAGCGTCGGGCTCCTCGACGCCGACGGCGGCGCCGCGCCCGGTGACTGGGTGCTGATCCACGTCGGCTTCGCGATCTCGCGGATCGACGAGGAGGAGGCGCAGGCCACGCTGCGGCTCCTCGAGCAGATGAGCGCCGAGTACGAGCAGGAGCTCGAGGAGCTGAAGGGCAGCGTGATCGAGTGAGCGCCGGGGCACGCGATCGGGCGGGCGGTGAGGTCTGCGTCACCTGCGGCGACGTCGCGCTGCCGCTTCGCGTCGTCGCGCTCGACGCCGATCCCGATCTGGCGCGCTGCGCCGACGCCGGCGGTCGCGAGGAGACCGTCGAGGTCGCCCTCGTCGGCCCGGTCGCCGTCGGCGAGGAGCTGCTCGTCCACGCCGGCACCGCGATCGCCCGGGTCGGAGCGGATCGGTGAGGTACGTCGACGAGTTCCGCGACGCCGAGCTCGCGCACGCCCTGGCGAGCCGGATCGCCACCCTCGTCGAGCCGGGGAGGCGCCGCAAGCTGATGGAGGTCTGCGGCGGGCACACCCACACGATCTACCGCTACGCGATCGACGAGCTCCTTCCCGATGAGATCGAGCTCGTCCACGGCCCCGGCTGCCCGGTCTGCGTGATCCCGATGGGCCGCGTCGACGACGCGATCGCGATCGCCGGCCGCGACGGCGTCACCCTCGCCTGCTTCGGCGACATGATGCGCATCCCGGGCTCGGCGGGCAGCCTGCAGGAGGCCAGCGCCGCGGGCGCCGACGTCCGCGTCGTCTACTCGCCGCTCGACGCGCTCCGGATCGCGCGCGAGGAGCCGGAGCGGGAGGTCGTCTTCTTCGCGATCGGCTTCGAGACCACGGCGCCCTCGACGGCGCTGACCCTGCGCCGCGCCAAGGCCGAGGGCGTCGCGAACTTCTCCTGCTTCTGCAACCACGTGCTGATCGAGCCGCCGCTGCGGGCGCTGCTCGACTCGCCCGATCTCGACCTCGACGGGTTCATCGGCCCCGGACACGTCGCGACGATCATCGGCTCGGACGCGTTCGGGTTCGTCGCCGCCGAGTACGGCAAGCCGCTCGTCGTCTCCGGGTTCGAGCCGCTCGACCTGCTGCGCTCGATCGAGATGGCGATGCGCCAGCTCGCCGAGGGTCGCTGCGCGGTCGAGAACCAGTACGGACGGGTCGTCGCCGACGCCGGGAATGCTGCGGCCCTCGCCGTGATGGAGGAGGTCTTCGCTCCCCGGCCGACGTTCGAGTGGCGCGGCCTCGGCTTCATCGAGTCGAGCGCCCTCGGCCTCGCCGACGCCTACGCCGGCCTCGACGCCGAGCGGCGCTTCCCGCTCGCCGGCGCCCGCGTCGCCGACCCGCAGGAGTGCCAGTGCGGCGAGGTCCTGACCGGGGCGATCAAGCCCTGGGAGTGCCGCGTCTTCGGCACCGCCTGCACGCCCGAGCACGCGATCGGAACCTGCATGGTCTCGCCGGAGGGGGCCTGCGCCGCCTACTACAACTACGGACGCCACTCACGGCAGCGCGAGGCCGTCGGGTGAGCGAGGGGGCGGCGACGCGGGCGGGCGGCGGCCGCGAGGAGCGGATCGGCGAGATCGTCGCGACGGCGCGGCGCAAGCGGCCCCGCTTCCGCGACGAGGGCGCATGGTGCCGGCGGCAAGGCCTCACAGACCCTGATCGAGGGGCTGCTCGAGCCCGCCTTCGGCGCGGCCGCGCTGGCCGAGCTCGGCGATGCCGGAGCGGTCGACGCGGGCGAGGCCGCGCTGGCGCTCACCACCGACAGCTTCGTCGTCAGGCCGATCCGCTTCCCGGGCGGATCGATCGGCGAGCTCGCCGTGAACGGGACCGTCAACGACCTCGCGGTCTCCGCCGCCCGACCGCTCGCTCTGACCGTGTCGCTGGTCCTCGAGGAGGGCCTCGCCTCGGACGCGCTTCAGGCCGAGGTCGAGGCGATGGCATCCGCCGCCGAGGCGGCCGGCGTCGAGGTCGTCGCCGGCGACACGAAGGTGGTCGAGCGCGGGCGCTGCGACTCGATCTACGTCTGCACGACCGGACTCGGGGCGCGGGACGAGCGGGCTGCGGTCGGCACGGGCGCGATCGTCCCCGGCGACCGCGTCGTCGTCTCCGGGCCGGTCGGCGCGCACGGCACCGCGATCATGCTCGCCCGCGGAGACCTCGGCCTCGACGCCGACGTCCGCTCCGACACGCGGTCGCTCTGGCCTGCGGTGGACGCGCTGCTCGACGCCGCCGGCCCGCACCTGCACTGCATGCGCGACGCGACCCGGGGCGGCGTCGCCTCGGCGCTGAACGAGCTCGCTCGCGCCTCGGCGGTCGCCGTCAGCGTCCGCGAGCGGGAGATCCCCGTCGACCCGCCCGTCGCCGCCGCCTCGGAGCTGCTCGGGATCGACCCGATGTACATCGCCAACGAGGGGGTGCTGGTCGCGTTCGTCGCCCCGGAGGGCGCCGCCGCCGCGCTGGCGGCCCTGCGGGCCTCGCCCGGCGGCGAGCAGGCCGCGGTCGTCGGCGAGGTCGCGGACGATCCGCCGGGGATGGTCCTCGTCGAGACCCCGTTCGGCGGCAGCCGCGTGATGGATCTGCTCGCCGGCGACCCGCTGCCGAGGATCTGCTGATGCACGAGCTGGCCCTGTCGCGCGCGATCGTCGACACCGCCCTCCGCCATTCCGGCGGGCTTCCGGTCGCGACCGTGCGCGTCCGCGTCGGCAGCCTCCGCCAGGCGGTGCCCGATTCGCTCCGCTTCTGCTTCTCGATCGCCGCCCGCGACACCGGCTGCGCCGATGCGCGGCTCGAGCTCGAGCCGGTGACGGCCCTCCTGCGCTGCCCGTCCTGCGGCCGTGAGTGGGATCCGGCGCCGGCGCCGCTCGCCGGACACGAGGCGCTGAGCGGGAGCGCGATCCCGCCGATCCCCTTCTTCGCCTGCCCGGGATGCGGGTCCGGCGGCGTCGCCGTCTCCGGCGAGGAGCTCGAGGTGGCATGGATCGAGGTCGACGAGCGCGAGCCCGCGATCGGCCTCGGCGCGGGGGGGCGCTGATGCACAGGACCCGGATCCGCGTCGCCGAGGACGCGCTCGACGCCAACGAGACGATCGCCCGCGCCAATCGCGCCGATTTCGACCGCGCGGGGGTCGCGGTCGTCAACCTGATGAGCGCGCCGGGCTCGGGCAAGACGACGCTGCTCGAGCGCGCGTTCGAGGCCGGGCTCGACTCGCGGGTCGGCGTCCTCGAAGGCGACGTGCAGGGCAGCCTCGACGCCGACCGGATCGCCCGCCTGCACGTCCCCGTCACCCAGCTCAACACCGATCCAGGCTTCGGCGGCGAGTGCCACCTCGACGCGAACATGGTCCGCTCGGCGCTACCCGACGTGCCGCTCGCCGAGATCGACCTGCTGGTGATCGAGAACGTCGGCAACCTCGTCTGCCCGGCCGAGTTCCGCGTCGGCGAGGATGTCCGGGCGATGATCTGCTCGGTCGCCGAGGGCGAGGACAAGCCGCTCAAGTACCCGCTGATGTTCCGCGCCTGCGAGCTCGTCTGCGTCAACAAGATCGACCTTCTCCCCCACCTCGACTGCGACCTCGACCGCCTGCTCGCGAACGTCGCCGCGGTCAACCCGGACGCGACCGTGCTGACGGCGAGCGCGACGACGGGCGAGGGGGTCGAGGCATGGCGGGCGTGGCTGGACGCGGTCCCGAAGCGGTCGGCGGCGCGGGCCTGAGCGCGGGCACCGTCGAGCCGCCGGGCGCCGTCCGCGTATCCGCGCGCATCGGCGGGACCGTCCAGGGGGTCGGCTTCCGGCCCTTCGCCTACCGGCTCGCCCGCTCGCTCGGGCTCGCCGGCTTCGTCCGCAACGACGTCGACGCGGTCACGGTCGAGGTCGAGGGCGACCGCCGGGCGGTCGAGGAGATGCTCGTCCGCCTCGCCGCCGAGGCGCCGGCGCCGGCCCGGGTCGAGTCGGTCGCGACGCGGCCGGTCGCCGCACGGGGGGAGGCCGGGTTCCGGATCCTCCCCTCGCGCCGGGCCGGCGGGCCGTCGGCGCCCGTCCCCCCCGACGTCGCGACCTGCGACGCCTGCCTCGCCGAGCTCCGGGACCGCGCCGATCGCCGCTACCGCTACCCGTTCGTCAACTGCACCGCCTGCGGCCCGCGGTTCACGATCGTCCGCTCGCTTCCCTACGACCGCGCGAGCACGACGATGCGCGGGTTCGCGATGTGCGACGCCTGCCGGGCCGAGTACGAGGACCCCTCCGATCGCCGCTTCCACGCCGAGCCCAACGCCTGCCCCGCGTGCGGCCCACGGGCCCGGCTGCTCGACCCGGGCGGCGACCCGCTGCGGCTCGCCGGCGCCGCCGACGCGGTCGCGGCCGCGGCGGCGCTGCTCAGGGCCGGGAGGATCGTCGCGATCAAGGGCGTCGGCGGATGGCATCTCGCCTGCCGGGCCGGCGACGAGGAGGCGGTGGCGGAGCTGCGGCGGCGCAAGCACCGCGACACGAAGCCGTTCGCACTGCTCGTCGCCGACCTCGATGCGGCCCGGACGCTGGTCGAGCTCGACGCCGCGGCGGAGCGCCTCCTGGCCGGCCCGGAACGGCCGATCGTCCTCGCCCGGCGCCGAGCCGGCGCCCCAGTCGCGCCGGCGGTGGCGCCCGGATGCGGCGATCTCGGCGTGATGCTCCCCCACTCCCCCCTGCACCATCTGCTGATCGCGGAGGCGGGCGGGCCGCTGGTGATGACCTCCGGCAACGTCGCATCGGAGCCGATCGTCCACGAGGACGACGACGCGCTCGCGCGGCTCGGACCGATCGCCGACGCGCTGCTCGCCCATGACCGCCCCATATGCTCGCCCGCCGAGGACCCCGTCGTCCGGCTCGTGGGAGCGGCCGCGGCGCCGTTGATGATCCGGCGCTCGCGCGGGTACGTGCCCGCGCCGGTCGCGCTCGCGCCGCCGGCGGGCCGGCCGCTGCTCGGGGTCGGCGCCGAGCTCAAGTCCTGCTGCTGTCTGGCAACCGGCGAGCGCGCCTGGCCGGGGCCGCAGGCGGGCGATCTCGACGGCCTCGCGGCGCGCCGCCGGTTCGAGGCCGGGATCGCCCATCTCCAGCGGCTCTGCCGGATCGAGCCCGAGATCGTCGTCCACGACCTCCACCCCGACTACGCATCGACCCGCTGGGCGCTCGAGCAGGACGCTCTCGAGACGGTCGCGGTCCAGCACCACCATGCCCACCTCGCCGCCTGCCTGGCCGAGCACGGCCATGGCGGGCCGGCCGCAGGCGCGATCTTCGACGGCGCCGGACTCGGTCCCGACCGGACCATCTGGGGCGGCGAGATCCTGGTCGGCGACGCCGCCCGGTTCACCCGCGCCGGGGCGCTCATGGCGGTGCCGCTCCCGGGCGGCGACGCGGCCGTGCGCGAGCCCTGGCGGATGGCCTGCTCGTGGCTGGCGACAGCTTCGGGCGAGGCCGTCCCTCCACCTCCCGCCGCGCTCGCGGCGGGCGTCGCCGCCGCCGACTGGGAAGCGGTGGCACGGCTCTGTGCAGCCGCTGCGACACCACAGACCACGAGCGCAGGGCGCCTCTTCGACGCCGTTGCCGCCCTCGCCGGCTTCGCGCCCCGGGTCGGCCACGAGGGCCAGGCCGCGATGGAGCTCGAGGCGGCGGCCCGGCGCGAGGAGCGCGGGGCCTATCCGCTCGACCTCGCGGCGCCGCCCGCCGCGGGCGACCCCGCGCTCGTCATCGACCCGCGCCCGGCGATCCTCGCCGCCGCCGCCGACGCGGCCGCCGGCGCCGATCCCGGGATCGTGTCGGCCCGCTTCCACAACGGCCTCGCCGCCGCGACCGCATCGGCGCTGGTCGCCGCCGCCGCGGCCGCCGGCCTCGAGACGGCCGTCCTCTCCGGCGGCGCCTTCCAGAACCGGCTGCTCCTCACCCGCACCGCCGAGCGCCTACGCGCCGGCGGCCTGCGCGTTCTCGTCCCCGAGCGCCTGCCCCCCAACGACGGCGGCATCGCCTACGGCCAGGTCGCCGTCGCCGCGGCGACGCTCACCTGACTCGCAGCGAGCGGACCGCCGACGATCATGGGCATCGCCCGCGATCCCGAGCTCGCGATCCCGGCCCCGGGCGGGTTGCCCTCACTCGATCGTTCCCAGCCCGCGGATCTGCTCGGCCTCGAGCAGCTCGTGGACGAGCCTGATCGCGGCCGAGCCCTCGCCGACCGCCGATGCGACCCGGCTCATCGAGCCGTGCCGGACGTCCCCCGCCGCGAAGACGCCGGGCATGCTGGTCTCCAGCGTCAGCGGCCTGCGGTCGAGCGGCCAGCTCCCGTCGCTCTGGAGGTCGGCCCCGGTACGAAGGTATCCGCCGGGGTCCCGGGCGATCTCGGCCGCCAGCCAGTCGGTGTTCGGGCAGGCACCGATCATCAGGAACAGCGCGTCGGCGGCAACCGTCTCGGTCGCTCCGCCGGCACGGCGGCGGAGAACCAGCCGCTCGAGGCTGCCGTTCCCCCCGCCGCCGACGACCTCGGTCCCGAGCCGCACATCCAGATTCGGCGCCCCATCGACCTCCCGGACCAGGTAGTGCGACATCCCCTCGTCGAGCGATCCCGCTCGCACGACGAGCGTGACCCGGCGGGCGTATTCGGCCAGGCAGAGCGCCGCCTGACCGGCCGAGTTCGCGCCGCCGACGACGTAGACCTCCCCATCGACCATCGCCGGGGCCTCGGTGGCGGGCCCGCCGTAGAAGACGCCGGCGCCGGTCAGGCCCTCGATCTCGTCGATCCCGAGGCGGCGGTAGGCGGCTCCCGGCGCCAGGACGACCGCAGGGGCGCTCACCTCGCCGCCGTCGGAGAGGCGGACGTGAAGGCGCCCGCCGTCGCGCCGGATCGCGGTGGCGTCATGCATGAAGGCGAACTTCGCACCGAAGATCCAGGCCTGCTCGTAGGCCCACTCCGCCAGCCGGCGACCGCTGACGCCGCGCGGGAAGCCGAGGTAGTTGCGGATCAGCGAGCTCGACGTGGCCTGACCGCCGATCCCGCCGTTGTCGACGACCAGCGTCCGCAGGCCTTCGGAGGCTCCGTAGACGGCTGCCGACAGGCCGGCCGGGCCGGCGCCGACGATGACGACGTCGAACTCGCGATGCTCAGGGTCGATCGTCGCCCCGGTGGCGGCTGCCAGCTCGAGGTTGTCCGGGTTCGCGAGCACGGTGCCGTCCGGGAAGATCACGATCGGAAGCGTCTCGCCGTCGCCGGTCTCCATCACCCGCGCCTTGCCGGCGGGCGAGTCGGCGAGCAGGAACGAGTGCGGCACGGCGCAGCGCCCGAGCACCTGCCTCAGCTCGTAGGCCCTTCCACTCCACGACTCCCCGATGACGTGGACGGTGTTCGGGGAGATGCGACGAGCGTTCGCCCATTCGAGCAGGAAGGTCGAGATGGCCTGGTGGAACAGCTCGTCCGGCCACTGCGCCGGCCGGATGACGTAGAAGTCGATGTCCCTCGCCGCCATCGCCCGGCGAATCGCCGGGCCCGTCTCGCCATCGCCCCAGCTGCGCCACTCGATGATCAGGCCGCGCTGGGCATGGGAGTGGAGAGCCCGCACCCTGCCGAGCAGCTCGTTCCCCCCGGTCGAGCCGAGCGACAGCGCGACGAGGACGAGGGCCACGTCCTCTCCCGCGGCGGCAAGCCCCTCGAGCTGCGCCGTAGCCTCCGCCGTCGAGGACGCGGCAACGATCCGGTAGCTCCGCGAGTAGCGGTCGTCGAGCTCGTGGTCGATGACGCGCAGCGCCTGCTCGTCGTCGTCGACGGCGAGAATGACCGGAAGGGGCACACCCGAGAGCTACCGCGGCGCCGCACCCCCGCGCAGCCCTTGGATCTCGGCCGATCCGGTGCGACGAGGATCCGTGTCCGCGCCGACCGTGCTCAGGTGTTCGTGCCGTCGGCCGCCCAGCGCTTGGCGGCCTCGAGCTCGGCGAGGGGGAAGGCACGTGCCTGTCCGGGCCAGAGCACGCTGAAGACCTTGACGGCGGGGCCCGCCCAGCGCGCATCGGTGACGATCGCCATCCGCTCGAAGGAGGCGGGATGGGACACCCCGAGCTTCACGTCCTCCCAGACGGCCTCTCCCTCGTACTCGTCGAACTCGTGGCCGAGCACGTAGACGAGTCGTACCTTGCCGTGCTCGGCGATCGCCGCCTCGACGGCGGGGACGAGCACGTCCCGGTAGTCCTGCCGCTCGACGTCATCGACGGCCTCGAGCCCGAGGACGCCGGGTGGCATGTCGCTCAGCAGCCGGATCACGCGAACCAGCCTACTCCCACACCGCCCGGCGCTCTCGTTCGTGAGGCCGACTCCGCGGCAGCGGACGAAGCGCCCCCGGCCGCATCGCCGCGCGTCGGTCGCCGTCGGTCAACCCGATCCGACCCGCCCGGCCGAGCCCGGCCACCAGGACCGCTCGCCGAGCCGGTAGGTGATCGCCGGCACGAGCAGCGCGCGGACGACGAACGTGTCGATCAATACCCCGAGCGAGACCGTCACGCCGATCTGGACCAGCTCCTCGAGCGGCAGCAGGGCCAGGGTCGCGAACGTGCCGGCGAGGATCAGGCCGGCACCGGTGACGACGCCGCCCGTCGTCACGAGCGCGCTCAACGTGCCCTCGCGGGTACCTGACCGCGCGGACTCCTCGCGCGCCCGCGCCATCAGGAAGATGTTGTAGTCGACGCCGAGGGCGACGAGGAAGATTCTCGATGTCGAGGTTCTCCGCCGGGATGCCGCCGACCTCGGCGCCCGGGTCGATCTGCCGCAGCTCCTCGCGCACC
>CAZTGN010000039.1:0-14897 GCA_964613275.1 uncultured Conexibacter sp.
GCCCCGAATGCGGCGTCCCGCTCGGCTCACGGCCTTGCGGCCTATCGCCTCACGCTCCTTGCCTCGGGGGCTCCCGCACTCGCCGGATCGACGCTTCGCCCTCCCGCTCGCGGCTTCGCCGCTCGCTGACGGCAGACAGCGCGCCCGCTGCGCTCGCTTCCAGCACGCAGCGCCGCGCCCGCCCCGCGATGATGCCCCCGATGCCTGAGCGAACGAAGCTGTTCGGCACCGACGGGGTCCGGGGGCCGGTGGGGGAGGTGCTGACGCCGGAGCTCGCGCTCGCACTCGGCCGCGCGATCGCCGCCGAGCTCCGCGGCGAGCGCCCGCAGGTTCTGATCGTCCGCGACACCCGCGAGTCCGGACACATGCTCGAGTCGGCGCTGGCCTCGGGCCTCGCGGCGGGAGGCGCCGACGTCTTTCTCGGCGGGGTCCTGCCGACCCCCGCCGTCGCGATCCTCGTCCGCAAGCACGGCTTCGATCTCGGCGCGGTCGTCTCCGCGTCGCACAACCCGTGGCGCGACAACGGGATCAAGTTCTTCGGCCGGGACGGGACGAAGCTCGACGACGAGGAGGAGGCTCGGGTCGAGGCGAGGGTCGCCGCCGGACCCGCGACCGGCGCGGCGTCCGGTCGGATCCGCAGGCTCGAGGGGGCTCTCGACGACTACCTGCGCGCGCTCGCGTCGCGCTTCGAGATCGACCTGACCGGCCGCCGCATCGTCCTCGACTGCGCCAACGGCGCCACCTACCGTGCCGCGCCGGCGGCCTTCGAGCGCCTCGGCGCCGATCTCGTCACGATCGGCGCCGAGCCCGACGGGCGCAACATCAACGAGGGCTGCGGCTCCACCCACCTCGCCAACGTCGCCGCCGCGGTCTCCGAGCACGGCGCCGAGATCGGCTTCGCCTTCGACGGCGACGGCGACCGGATGCTGGCCGTCGACGGCGACGGCCGCGGGTTCGACGGCGACGAGACGGTGGCGGTTGCCGCCCTGCACCTGCGGGAGGCCGGCGAGCTTCGCGGCGGTGTCGCCGTCACGGTGATGAGCAACTTCGGCTTCCACAAGGCGATGGAGGCCGCCGGGATCGAGGTCGCAACGACCAAGGTCGGGGACCGCTTCGTCATCGAGGAGCTGGTCGAGCGCGGCTGGACGCTCGGCGGCGAGCAGTCCGGACACATCATCTGGACCGATTTCGCGACCACCGGCGACGGGCTCGCGGCGGCGCTGCTCGTGATGCGGTCGATCGGGTCGACGCCCCTGTCCGAGTGCCGCCCGGTCGAGCGGCTGCCGCAGCGGCTCGAGAACGTCGCCGTTCCGAGCGACGATGCCCTTGCGGCCGCCACCGACCTCTGGGAGGCGGTCGGCCGGGAGGGGGCCCGGCTCGAAGGGCGCGGGCGGGTCCTGGTGCGGCCGTCGGGAACCGAGCCGCTCGTCCGGGTCATGGTCGAGGCCCCCGACGAAGCCGAGTGCCAGCAGGTCCTCGACCGCCTCGTCGCGGCGGCGCGCCGGGCGCTTGGTTGACCGCCACGGCCCGGGGGCCGTCGCGGGCCCGATTTGGCGGCGCCGTGAGGCGCCCCTTATCCTGTGGCGTCCTCTCGGACCCAGGATCATCCAGATCAACTGGAGGCTCGGATGTGCGGCATCGTCGGATATGTGGGCAAGAGGCCGTGTCGCGACCTGCTCATCGCCGGCCTCGAGAAGCTCGAGTACCGCGGCTACGACTCCGCCGGCCTCGCCCTGCTCGACGGCGGCCGGATCGACTCGGTCCGCGCCGTCGGCAACCTCGCGAACCTGCGCACGGCGGTCGCCGAGCCGCGCGACGAGGGCGCGGTCGCGGTCGCCGAGACGGACGCGACGATCGGCCTCGCCCACACGCGCTGGGCGACCCACGGTCGCGTCACCGAGGAGAACGCCCATCCGCACAGCGACGAGGAGGGACGGGTCAACATCGTCCTCAACGGCATCGTCGAGAACCACTCGGAGCTGCGCCGCGAGCTGCTGGCCGAGGGCCACGTGTTCAGCTCCGAGACCGACGCCGAGATCGTCGCCCACCTGATCGAGCGTCACTACGACGGCGATCTGACCGCCGCGGTCCGCGCCGCCTTCGCCGAGCTTCGCGGCCACTACGCGTTCGTCGCCATGCACGCCGAGCATCCCGACCTGCTGGTCGGCGCCCGCCAGGAATGCCCGCTGGTGATCGGCGCCGGCGAAGGCGAGACGTTCCTGGCCTCGGCGATCCCCGCCTTCCTCGCCGAGACCCGGACCGTGATGCAGATCGAGAACGGCGAGATCGTGGCGATCACTCCGGATCGGATCGAGGTCACCGACGCCGACGGGACCCCGCGCGGCCGCGACATCGAGGAGGTCACCTGGGACGAGGAGGCGGCCGAGCGCGGCGGCTATCCGACGTTCATGATGAAGGAGATCCACGACCAGCCGGACGCCGTCGCGGAGACGATCACCGATCGCCTCCCGGAGACCGACCGCGTCGACCTGAGCGAGCTGGCGCTGACGCCCGAGCAGGCCGCGGCGATCCGCCGCGTCGTGATCGTCGCCTGCGGGACCTCCTACCACGCCGGCCTCGTCGGCCGCTACGCGATCGAGACCTGGGCCCGCGTCCCGGTCGAGATGGACATCGCCTCCGAGTACCGCTACCGGGACCCGGTCATCGCCGCCGACGACCTCGTGATCGGCATCACCCAGTCGGGGGAGACGGCCGACACCCTGGCGGCGATGAGGCTCGCCCGCGAGCGCGGCGCCCACGTCCTCGCGATCACGAACGTGATGGGAAGCCAGGCCACCCGCGACGCCGACTCGGTGCTGTTCACCCGGGCCGGGCTCGAGATCGGGGTCGCGGCGACGAAGACCTTCACGAGCCAGGTCGCCGCGATCTACCTCGTCGGGCTCTGGCTCGCGCAGGCTCGCGACCGCCTCCCGGGGGAGCGGGTCGCCGAGCTGATCGGGGAGCTGAAGGCGCTGCCGAGCAAGATCGCCGAGACGATCGAGCGCAGCGACGAGCGGGTTCGGGCGATCGCGCGCAGCCACGCCCGCGGCCGCTTCTTCCTCTACCTCGGCCGCCACATCGGCCTGCCGGTCTGCCTCGAGGGCGCGCTGAAGATGAAGGAGATCTCCTACATCCCCTCCGATGCCTACGCGGCCGGCGAGATGAAGCACGGGCCGATCGCGCTCCTCGACGAGACGATCCCGGTCGTCTGCGTCGCCACCGACATGCCGGTCCTGGACAAGATGCTCTCGAACGTCGCCGAGGTGCGGGCCCGAGGGGCCGACGTCATCGCGATCGGCACCGAGGGCTCGGACGAGGTCGCCGAGTCAGCCGACCAGGCCCTGTTCGTCCCCCGCACCGACTGGATCCTGCAGCCGATCCTGGCCGTGATCCCGCTGCAGCTCCTCGCCTACTACACGGCCCGCCAGCTCGGGCTGAACGTCGACCAGCCGCGGAACCTGGCCAAGACCGTCACGGTCGAATAGGGCGGCTCCCTCCCCGGAGCTTCCGCGCCGGCAGCCAATAGCATCCGCCGCATGCCAACCAACCTCCTCCGCCTCAGCGCCCTCGTCCTGCTCGCCGCCGCCACGGCCTTCCTCGCCGCCTGCGGCGATTCCGATGAGAGCATCGACCTCGGTCCCGACCCGGCGACGATGGTGCCGGCCGACACGCCGTTCTACGCCGTCGCGACCGTCCGGCCCGAGGGCGAGCTCGGCGACGACCTCGACTCGGCGCTCTCGAAGCTGCTGATCAGCGACGACGTCGGCGCCGAGATCCGCGGCGCGATCGACTCCGAGCTCGCCGACGAGGGGCTCGACCTGACCTACGACGAGGACATCGCGCCCTGGCTCGGGACCCGTGCGGGCGCGTTCCTGAACGGCTACGACGCGAAGTCGGAGGAGGCCGACGGTGCGCTGGTCGTCGCCGTCACCGACCCCGACGCCGCGCAGTCGTTCGTCGATGAGGCGGCCGGGGACGAGGCCGGCCCCGGTCGCGACTACAACGGGGTCCAGCTCACGGCCAGCCGTGACGGCGACAGCGCCTACGCGATCGACGGCGACTTCCTGCTGATCGGCAGCGTCTCGGGGGTGGAGGACGCGATCGATGCCGGGGGCGGCGACAGCTTCGCCGACCTCGATGATGCGTCGACCGGCCTCGACGCCGCTCCCGACGGCGCCGTCTTCGAGCTCTACGCCGACCCGCAGAAGGCGATCGACGTGGTCAAGGCCTCGGGGGCGGTGCCCGCCGCCGATCTCGCCCAGATCGAGGACCAGCTCGCCGAGCTCGGCGACGGGTCCTTCGACGCCTGGGGCAGCGTGACCGAGAGCTCGTTCAGCGTCGGGGCCTCGGGCCCCGCGGGCGAGGGCGCGACCGATCCCACCGACCTGCTGACGACGCTGCCGGGCGACGCCTGGCTGGCGTTCGCGGGGACCGGGATCGGCGATCAGATCTCGAGCTCGCTGGATCAGTTCAAGGCCGGCTTCGAGGCGGGCCTGGAGGAGCAGGCCCCCGGACTCGCCGACGAGGTCGATCCCGATCAGCTCTTCCAGGAGGCGACCGGTCTCGACCTCGAGCGGGACCTCGGCTGGATCGGCGACGTCGGCGGCTTCGTCGAGGGCACGTCGATCTTCGGCCTCGGCGGCGGCCTGGTGATCACCACCGACGACCAGGGAGCTGCCGAGGACGCGGTGTCGAAGCTGCAGTCGGCGCTCAGCAGGTCGCGCAGCGTCCAGGTGACGCCCGCCCAGAGCGGGTTCGACATCCAGTCCAAGCGGATGCCGTTCGGCGGCCACGTCGCCGTCGAGGACGACGAGGTGGTCGTCGCCGGCGGCGCCGACACGATCGACGACGTCCTCTCGCCGACCGAGACGCTCGCCGACTCGGACACCTTCCAGGCGGCCGAGGACGACCTCGACGACGGCTTGACGCCGAGCTTCTTCGTCAACTTCGCGCCGATCGTCGATCTGATCGACAGCACCGGTGAGCGCGATCCCGATCTCGAGGCCGCCCGGCCGTACCTGAACGCGCTCGACTTCCTGATCGGCGGCAGCGACCTCGACGGCGACCGCTCGATCGGCGGGTTCACGCTCGGGGTCCAGGAGCAGCCCGAGGGCGAGGAGACCTCGGACGGCTCGGCGGCGGTGATCGCCCCTTGAGCAGGAGCCCGGGCGCTCCGGGGCTCGGGATCGACCTGATCGAGATCGATCGGGTCGAGCGGGCGCTGGAGCGCCGCCCGCGGCTCGCCGCGCGGCTGTTCCGCCCCGGCGAGCTCGCCGCCTGCGCCGATCGGGCCCGTCCGGCCCGCCACCTGGCGGCGCGGTTCGCCGCCAAGGAGGCGGCGATGAAGGCGCTCGGCGGCGGCTTTCCGCCCCGTGACGTAGAGGTGGTCGGCGGTCCGGCGCCGCGTCTGCGGCTGCACGGCCGGGCGGCCGCGCTGGCGGCCGAGCGTGGCGTTGAGCTCGTCGTCTCGCTGACGCATTCGCGCGACAACGGGGCCGCCGTGGTGCTGGCGGATCCGGCTACCCCCACCGCGTGGTCTGGCGGGCGTGCAGCCGCCTGACTGGCTCGACCCGCTCTACGACGCCACCGGGATGGCCGGGGTCGACCGCTGGGCGATCGCCGAGCGCGGCATCCCCTCGCTCGAGCTGATGGAGACGGCGGGCGCCGCCCTCGCCCGGGAGACCGAGCTGGCGGCCGGGCCGGGGCCGATCCGGATCGTCTGCGGCAAGGGGAACAACGGCGGCGACGGGCTCGTGGCGGCGCGGCTGCTCCGCGCCGCCGGCCACCGGGTGGACGTGCTCTCGATCTGGCCGCTCGACGAGCTCAGCGCCGACGCCACCGCGAACCTCGAGCGGCTCGGCGGCGGCGTCGAGGTCGTCTCCGAGGACGGCTGGGAGGCGGCGCTGGCCGGCTCGGGCGCGATCGTCGATGCGATCTTCGGGACCGGCTTCGCCGGGGTGCCGCGCGGCGGTGCGATGGCCGCGATCGAGGCGATCGCGGCGGCCGGCGCGACCGTCGTCGCCTGCGATGTCGCCTCCGGAGTCGACGCGTCCACGGGTGAGATTGCCGGTGCCTCCGTTCCGGCCGGCGTCACCGTGACCTTCCACGCCGCCAAGGTCGGCCACCGGATCGCCCCCGGCAAGCGCCGTACGGGCCGGCTCGTCGTCGCGCCGATCGGGATTCCCGACGGCGCACCCGGCGCACCCGCGGCCGGGACCGTCAACGCCGGCTCGCTCGAGCTGCCGCCGCGTCGTGGTGCCGATTCGACCAAGTTCAGCTCCGGCGAGGTGCTCGTCGTGGGAGGCTCGCGCGGGCTCACCGGTGCCCCCTGCCTGGCCGCCGGGGCCGCGATCCGCGCCGGCGCGGGCTACGCGATCGTCTGCTGCCCGGCGTCGCTCGAGCCGATCCTCGAGGCGAAGCTGACCGAGGTGATGACCCTCGGCCTCGAGGACGCCGACGGGGGCCTCGCGGCGGCCGCCGCCACGGCGATCCTCGAGCGCGCCGAGCGCTCCTCCTGCGTCGTCGTCGGCCCCGGGCTCGGGCGCGCCGAGCACACCCGCCGGCTCGTCCGCGGGATCGTGCCGCGGATACCGGCGCCGCTTCTGATCGACGCCGACGGCCTCAACGCGCGCGGAACCGACCTCGAGCTCCTGCGCGACCGCGAGGCTCCGACCGTGCTGACTCCGCACGCCGGCGAGCTCGGTCGACTGCTCGGACGCGACTCGGGCGGGATCGCCGCCCGCCGCCTCGCCGGCGCGCGCGCCGCGAGCGAGGCGTCGGGTGCCGTCGTCGTCCTCAAGGGCGACGACACGATCGTCGCCGACGGGGAGTCGATCGCGGTCAACGCCCTGGACAGCCCGGCGCTGGCGACCGCCGGCACCGGCGACGTCCTCTCGGGGACGATCGGCGCCCTGATCGCGCGCGGGGCCGAGCCGTTCGCGGCCGCCTGCGCGGGCGTCTACGCCCATGCCCGCGCCGGCCGCCTCGCCGCCGGCCGGCTCGGCGCCGAGTCGGTGATCGCCGGCGACGTCGTCGAGGACCTTCCCGGAGGCCTGGCCCGTTGAGCGGGCACGATCCGTTCCAGCGGGTCACGGCGATCGTCGACCTCGGCGCCGTCGAGCGGAACTGCCGCCGCCTCGTCGCGGCGCTGGCGCCGGGGACCGAGCTCTGCGCCGTCGTCAAGGGCAACGGCTACGGGCACGGGATGGGCGAATGCGCCGAGGCGGCGCTGCGCGGCGGCGCCACGAAGCTGGCGGTCGCAACCGCGACCGAGGCGTTCGAGCTGCGCGAGCGGCTCGGCGCCGAGGCATCGATCTTCATCACCGGTGCGCTCACCGTCGCGGAGCTCGACGTCGCCCTGCAGGCGCGGGCCGAGCTGGCCGTCTGGCGTCCCGACCTCTTCGCCGCGGTGGCCGACCGGGCGGAGATGCTCGGGTTCCGGCCGCGCCTGCACGTCAAGCACGACAGCGGCATGGGCCGGCTCGGCAACCGCGATCCCGGCGCCGTCGCCCGCCTCGCCGACGCGGCGGCCGGCGACGAGCGGGTCGAGCTCGCCGCGGTCTGGACCCACTTCGCGACCGCCGACGAGGACGACCAGACCTACCTGCGCGAGCAGCTCGACCGGTTCCGGGCGGTGGCCGATCCGCTCGCCGAGCGGCACCCCGGGATCTGCCTGCACGCCGCCAACAGCGCCGCGACGCTGCGCGGGCCGGAGTTCCACTTCGCGATGGTCCGCTGCGGGATCGCCCTCTACGGCCTCGACCCGTTCGGCCGCGACCCGGCCGCGCACGGGTTCGAGCCGGCGCTCTCGCTTCACACCTACGTCGCCGACGTGAAGCGGATCGGCGCCGGCGAGCCGGTCGGTTACGGGCGCTCCTGGAGCGCCCCCGTCGACACCTGGGTCGGGGTCCTTCCGGTCGGCTACGGCGACGGCTTCCGGCGCGGTCTGTCGAACGCCTGCGACGTCCTCGTCGGCGGTGCCCGCCGCCCCCTCGTCGGGACGATCTCGATGGACAACGTCACCGTCGACCTCGGCGCCGACACCGACGTCGAGGTGGGGGCGCCGGCGGTCCTGATCGGCGAGCAGGGCGACCGGCGCGTCTCCGCGGAGGAGCTGGCGGCGGCGCTCGGCACGATCAACTACGAGATCCCCTGCGGCCTGAGCGCGCGGGTCCCGCGCGCCTACCGGGCCTGATCGACCGCCGTGGCACGGCGGCTGCATCTGAGCAGGCTCGAGGAGCGATTCGGGGAGGCGCCGGCGATCGAGATCGCCCGGTCGGGCCTCCGCGACGTCGCCGATCGCGCCTGGCTCGTCGGCGGGGCCGTCCGCGACGCCGCCCTCGGCGGTGAGGTCGTCGATGTCGATGTCGCCTTCGACGGCGATCCCGCCGAGGCCGCCCGCCGGATCGCGGCCGACGGGGAGGGGCATCCGTTCGAGCTTTCGGGCGAGTTCGCCACCTGGCGCGTCGTCGCCCGCGACGGCGACTGGAAGGTGGACGTCGCTGCCCTCCGCGGCCCCTCGATCGAGATCGACCTGCGGCTCCGCGATTTCACCGTGAACGCCGTCGCGGTCCCGCTGGCGGGCGGCGATCCGCTCGACCCCACGGGCGGGCTCGACGACCTCGAGGACGGGATCCTCCGCGCCTGTGCCGACCGCGCGTTCGCCGACGACCCGCTGCGGGTGCTGCGGGCGGCACGCCTGCTGGCCCGATCCGGCCTCGCGCCGGAGCCCCGCACCACCGGGCTGGCCCACACGGAGGCGCCGCGCGCGGGCGAGCCCGCCGGGGAGCGCCAGTACGCCGAGCTGCGGCTCCTGCTCGCCGGCGCCGACCCGCTCGCCGGGATCGGCTTCCTCGACGAGGTCGGCGCGATGGCGGCGGTCCTGCCCGAGGTGGCGGCGTTGCGCGGCGTCTCGCAGAGCGCCAACCACCACCTCGACGCCTACGAGCACACGCTCGAGGTGCTGCGGCGGATGCAGGAGGTCGAGCGTGACCTGCCGCGCTACTGCGGGGAGCAGGCGGCCGCTGTCGCCGAGCGCCTCGCGGCACCGCTCGCCGACGAGCTCGACCGTGGGGACGCATTGCGCTGGGCGGCCCTGTTGCACGACGTCGGCAAGCCGGCGACGCGGACCGAGCGGGACGGCCGGGTCAGCTTCGTCGGCCACGATGCCGTCGGGGCGGAGCTCGTCGCGGGCCTCTGCCGGCGACTGCGGACCTCGCGCCGGTTCGCCACCCACCTGGGGGCGATGACCCGCGACCATCTCGTCCTCGGCTTCATGGTCCGCGAGCGGCCGCTCTCGGGGCGTCGCATCTGGGACTACGTGAGCCGGACCGCGCCGCAGACGGTGGACACGACGCTGCTGACGATCGCCGACCGGCTCTCGGCGCAGGGCGGCGACGTGCCCGGGGAGGCGATCGCCGGCCACCTCGACCTCGCCCGGGAGATGCTCGCTGCCGCGATCGCCTGGGAGGACGACGAGCGTGAGCCGCTCCTGCGCGGCGACGAGATCACGGCCGAGGTCGGGATCGAGCCGGGGCCGCGGCTCGGCGCGGCGATCGCGGAGCTCGCGGCGGCGCGGTTCGCGGGCGAGGTGGGCGACCGCGCCGCCGCGCTCGCCCACCTGCGCGCCTGGGCGGCGGAGCGATAGCCTCCGGCGCGGCCTCGTGCGCGACCCCGACTGCATCTTCTGCGCGATCGCCGCCGGCGAGTCCCCGGCCGAGATCGTCGACTCCGATGAGCACACGGTCACGCTGATGGACATCAACCCGGCGACGCGGGGGCACGCGCTCGTGATCCCCCGTCACCACAGCGAGGATCTGCTGGCGATCGGCGCGGACGACCTGACCCGTTGCGCGCTCGCCGCCCAGCGGATCGTCCGGCGGATGGAGGCGGCGCTCGAGCCGGACGGCTTCAACGTGCTCAACGCGACCCGGGCCGCCGCCTGGCAGACCGTCTTCCACTTCCACCTGCACGTGATCCCGCGCTACGAGGACGACCCGCTGAAGCTGCCGTGGATGCCGCGCGGCGCCGAGCTCGACGAGATCGCGGCGGTCGCGTCCGTCATCAGGGAGGACGAATGAGCGAAGGCGAGCGCCCCCCGGTCCGGCTCGAGCACGACGGCGACGTCGCGGTGATCGTGCTCGACGACCCACCGCTCAACCTGTTCACCGAGCGGACCTTCGCCGCGATGCGCGAGGCGCGCGATGCCGTCGCGGGCTCGGACGCGCGGGCGATGGTCTTCCGCGCCGAGGGCGACGTGTTCACCGGCGGCGTCGACGTCGGCCGCGTCTTCAGGGACGTCCCTGGCGGCGAGGAGGGGAGGCGGCTCGCGGCCGAGGGGATCCGGGAGCTGCAGGCCTTCGAGTCGCTCGAGATCCCGACCCTCGCCCTCGTCCACGGTCTCTGCCTGACCGCGGGGCTGGAGGCCGCGCTCGGCTGCGACATGATCTGGGCCGCCGAGGGGGCGCGGTTCGGGCTCGTCGAGCGGGTCGTCGGCCTGACGCCGTTCGGCGGCGGCGTCCAGCGGATGGCGGAGCGCGCCGGATCCGCCCGCGCCCGCGAGTTCGTGATGACCGGCGGCCTCTACGACGCCGCCAAGCTGCTCGACTGGGGGGTGGTCAACCGGGTCGTGGCGCCGGAGGACCTGCTCGGGAAGGGGATGAGGTTCGCGCGCGAGCTCGCATCCGGGCCGACCCTCGCCCACGGCGCCACCAAGCGGCTCGTCCGCGCCTACCTGGAGGGCGGGGTCGCCGCGGCCGACGCCGCCGTCGCCGAGATCGCCGGGCCGCTGTTCGACTCCGAGGACCTCAGGGGCGCGGTCCGGAGCTTCCTCGAGGACGGCCCCGGCAAGGCCACCTTCAGGGGTGAGTAGCGGGCCTCCTGTACGCTCCCGCGTCGCGCCATGGCGAAGGAAGAGAAGATCGAGATGGAGGGCGAGGTCGTCGAGGCCCTGCCGAACACGATGTTCAAGGTGAAGCTCGACAACGACCACGAGGTCCTCGGTCACATCAGCGGCAAGATGCGCCGCCACTACATCCGCATCCTCCCCGGCGACCGCGTCAAGATCGAGCTCTCCCCCTACGACCTCGACCGCGGCCGGATCACCTACCGGTACAAGTAGAGCGGCGGCGGCCGGCGGCGGCTACGGCATCGCGTCCATGCCGGCCCGCAGTTCGGCGATCGTCGGGCTGTCGCCGAAGATCGGATCGACCCGGTAGGACATGCCCAGGCTGCCGCCGTTCGCGGTGAACTGGAGCTTGAAGTGGCGGTTGTCGTCAGGGCCGAGCTCGCTGATCACGGGCGTTCCGCCCCAGCTCACGAGCCAGGAGTCGTCGCCGAGCTTCGCCGCCGAACCGCAGCACACGGATGTGGGGACGTCGGGGTCGCTCACCGAGTCGACCAGGGTCGCGGTCCCGGCGGTGAGGTCGAGGTCGTACTCGACCCCGCGCGGCGGGGCGGTCTCGTGCGTGTTGTTGTCGTAGATGGTCAGGTTCCCGTTCGCGAGGATCCGCGCATAGTGCTGGCCGCTGAGCGGGTTGCTCTCCGGGTCGCCGATCACGGTCAGCGATTCCGGCGTCGTCGTCCCGCCGAGCTTCCAGATGGTGTCGCCGGTCGTCATGTCGATCGCGTAGATCGCGTCGAGATGGCGGAACGAGAGGATCAGGGTGTTCCCGACCTTCTCGAGCGAGTTCCAATGGGCCCAGTCGAAGCCCTCGCGGCCGTCGGGCTGTGGCCGGGGCTGGCTGTAGATCTCGTTCCTCCAGCGCTCGGGCGTCTCCGACAGATCGATGTGGTCGATCACGTTCCACGACCAGGCGAGCGTGCCGTCCGGCCTGATCTCCTGGATCTCGGCGTCGATCGGCGTACCGCCGGTGGCGGGGCCGCCGTACGCGCTCAGGTCCGTCGTTCCCGGCCGGACCGGGTAGGACCCCAGCAGGACGTTGCCGTTCGGCAGCGCCTGAAGGTCGTGGAGGTCGATCCGCATGCCCACCGTCCGCCAGCTCGTCAAGAGCGTGCCGTCGAGCTGATGGATCTCGAATGCGTTGGCCGAGGGCCGTCCCCAGGCGAGCGTGCCGTCGGGGAGCAGCTTGGCGTCCATGGGCTGGCTCGATCCCATCCACCAGACCGGAACGCCGTCATCGTCGAAGATGGCGACGTAGTCGCCGGCGGGATCACCCGAAGGCGCCTGCACGTTTCTCGGCGTCGTGATGTAGAAGCTCGCGCTCGGGTCACCGGGGCTCGTCCACGACCAGGCCGGGAAGTCGTCGGGCAGGCAGCGGACGTGGAAGGTGCTGGAGCCGCCCGGATCCTCGGTCTCGATCTCGAAGCTCTCCCCCGCGGTCAGCGGGACGTCCCTGGAGAAGGTCCCGTTCCGCGCCGCGCCGCCGTCGACCGCCACGGTCGTGTCCGCGGGCGCCGTGACATCGACCGTCACCGGGCCGCCGCCGCAACGGGTCACGTAGTCGGAGACCGCCGGGTCGAACTGCGGATACAGCGCCGGATCGGCGTCGATCGCCAGCTCGGCCGCCCCGCCCGCCGTCGTGAAGGAGCGGGGTGTCAGGCACACCGGCGCCGCCTGGGCGGCCTCGGTGCCGCACAGCCGGTAGTGGTAGGTCGTCCCCGGATCGAGGCTGCTCAGCTGCTCGGAGACCAGATGCCCGTCGCGGTCGCTGATCGCGATCGACCCGTGGGCCGTCTCGGTGCCCAACGCCGACGTCGGGCCGTACTCGAACCAGTACTCGACGGTCGCATCGACGGTCGAGAAGGCCATGCCCTCGACGGTCGCCCCGGTGTCCGAGACGCCGGTCGCGGGCATCGTGTAGCCGCCTGCGCAGCCGGCCAGGAGCGCGGCCGCGACCAGGGCGACGACGATTCCGAGGGCTCTCGAGATGGGCGTGCGGGGCGAACCGCCGGTCCGACCGAGAACTCCCGTCACCACCCCATCTCCCTCCGGATCGCTCCGCGGCGCCCCTCCCGGGACGCGCGCGCATCCTGACACAGGCGCCGCGCGCCGGTCAAGGGGAAGGCGCGCTCCTGCCCGGCGCATCCGATGATCGTGGTCGTCCCGAGAGCGCCGCGAGGCAGAGGACCCCGTCGCGGCCGGCCGTATCGCGGGGCAGGACGATCGAGCGGTGAAGGACGATGTGGTTCCGGGATCGGCCGCGGCACCGGCTCGTGACGTGAACGGGCAGGTCGCCGACCTCGGCGATCTGCAGGACTCCACATGCCGCAGGATCCTCCCCTCGCGCTCCCGGCGAATGGCTGACTTGTCCGGCCATCCCGGACGTTTCGACCGCTCGGTGCCCATGCGGCCGGGAGAACCCCGCCGCCGCGGTTGGCGCCTCGTTCGGCCGAGGCCTGGGGCGAACCCGGGGCGCTCGGCCGGCCGGCCTCAGTACGCCGTGCGGCGCATCCCCCGCAGGGCGAGGGCGCCGAGCAGCGCCGTCACGGCGACGATGACGACGAGCGCGGGCCAGGTGTCGGCCCAGCTGACGCCGCCGACGAAGCCCTGGCGGGCGGCGTCGACGACCGCCGTGAACGGGTTGTACTCGGCGGCGGTGGCGAGCCAGCCGGTGAGGAGCTCCTGCGGCGCGTAGGCGGTGGTGCAGAGGATGGCGGCGAGCATCGCGGTCTGCATCAGCGGGGCCGCCGACTGGGTCTTGAACCTGAGCGCGATCGCGGCCGACCAGCAGGCGGCGATCGTGGCCATGCCGACCACGCAGAGGTAGGCGACGACGATCCCGGCCGGGCCCGGGAAGTCGGCGCCGATCACGAGCGCGATGAGGAAGACGAACGTCGCCGGGATGAACGAGCGGATCGCGGCCGAGAGGACGAGGCCGGTGAGCAGGACCCAGCGCGGGGCGGGGGAGGCGAGGAAGCGGTCGAACAGCCCGAGCTCGATGTCGCGGGCGAGGTTCACCCCCATCGCAGCGCCGGTGAAGCCCGCTCCCTGGAGCATGCTGACCGGGACCATGAAGCTGGCGTAGGAGTCGGTGGTGAAGCCGGGCAGCAGCGTCAGGTTGCCGAAGACCGCGGTCAGGCCGAGGAAGAAGATCGTCGGTGCCAGCACGCCGGGAACGGCCGCGCCCGGCACCCGGATCAGCTCGTTGGCCGAGCGCCGCAGCAGCGTCCGGATCGTCGCCCAGTCGGCGGCCAGGGCGACGCCCATCAGCCGATCCTCAGCCGGCGCCGCAGCGCCAGCGAGCAGAGGGAGAGGCCGATCGTCCCGACGAGGACGATCCCGGCGAGGCCCTCGAGCAGCTCGCGGCCCGAGAAGACCGAGATGACCGGATCGCGGACCGCCTCGGCGATGAAGCTGAGCGGGTTGATCCGCGCGATCGTCCGTGCCGGTTCGAGCAGGAGGTCGGCCGGGAAGAAGGCGGTCGAGAGGAAGAGGATCACGAAGACGAGGGGGAACGTGCCCTGGACCACCGAGGCGTTGCCGCTGCGCAGCGCCAGCGCCGCGCCGAGCGTGCCGAACGCCAGCGCCGCGAGGGTGACGAGGACGATCATCACGAGCGCGCCGGGCAGCCCCTCCTCGATCCGTACCCCGAAGATCAGCCCGATCGCGAGGAACCACACGGCCGTCACCGCGCCCATCGCCGCCGTTCCCGCCAGCCGCCCGGCAACGATCGCGAAGCGCGGGATCGGCGCCGCCAGCAGACGGTCGGTGAAGCCCATCTCGATGTCGATCGCGAGCGCGATGCCGCCGCTGTTGCCGGCCAGCAGCGCCGACTGGATCATCGCCCCGGCGAGCAGGAAGTCGAAGAAGCTCTCGACCGGCGGGAAGCCGGGCAGGTCGATCGCCCGGCCGGCGCCGGCGCTCTGCACGGCGAGCAGCAGCGTCGGGATGATCAGCAGCGGCGCGATCAGCTGCGGCCGCCGGAACGTCTGGCGGA
>CAZTGN010000040.1:0-1036 GCA_964613275.1 uncultured Conexibacter sp.
GGACCGGATCGCCGCCGCCCGCGACGATCTCGCCGTCCGCCATCAGGAGCTCGCGGATCAGCGTGCGGCCCTCGAGGCCCAGGAGCAGCAGCTCTACGCCGCCCGCGCCGCGCGGCGCCAGACGCTGCAGAGGCTGACCGCCCGCGAGTCCGACCTGGAGGCGGGCATCGCCGACGCGCAGCAGCGGCAGGCCGAGGCAGCGGCACCCGACCCGGCCGCCGTCGCGGCGCCGGCTCCGACCGCGCCCGCCCCGAACGGCGAGACCGCGACGCTGAACCCCGACGGCAGCGCCACCGCGCCGGCGAGCGCGCCCCAGCAGGTCAAGGACGTCATCGCCGCGGCCAACGCGATCCGCGACAAGCCCTATCTGTGGGGCGGGGGCCACGGCTCCTTCGAGGCCTCCGGCTACGACTGCTCCGGCGCCGTCAGCTACGCCCTCAACGGCGGCGGCTTCCTCTCGAGCCCGCTCGACTCGACCGGCTTCATGAGCTGGGGGGAGCCCGGCGTCGGCAACTGGATCACCGTCTACGCGAACTCCGGCCACGCCTACGCGATGATCGCCGGCCTCCGCTGGGACACCTCCGACTCCGGCGGCGACGGCCCGAGCTGGGCCGACTACTCGAGCTCCTGGGAGCAGTCGCAGAGCTTCACCGCCACCCACCCCGCGGGCTTCTGAGCCGGCGGCGCACCCGCACTCGCCGGGCCGTCGCATTGCGGATAGGCTTGATGGTCGATGGGCGAGCTGATCCACACCTGCTACCGGATCCTCGACCCGGAGGCGTCGGTCGCCTTCTACGAGAAGCTCGGCTTCGAGGTCCTCTGGCGGATGCCGATCCGCGACGAGGCGACGAACATCTTCATGGGCCTGCCCGGTGACGGCGCCCGGCTCGAGCTGACCCACAACCACGACGTCACCGAGCCCTACGAGATCGGCACCGGCTACGGCCACATCGCGATCACCGTCGACGACCTCGACGGCTCGCTCGCCCGCCTCGCCGACCTCGGCATCGAGCCCGAGCGCCCGCCCTACCGGGTC
>CAZTGN010000040.1:1046-12007 GCA_964613275.1 uncultured Conexibacter sp.
AGATGGCGCCCGGGAGGTGACCGAAGAAGAACTCCAGGTGCGAGCGCACGTCGAAACAGGGAGACAGCTCGAGGCTGCCCAAGTTCACCGCCGTCACGTCCGCGGCCTTTCCCGGCTCGAGGTCGCCGACCTCGGCATCGAGCCCGAGCGCCCGCCCTACCGGGTCCGCGAGGGCGGCTCGCGCATCTGCTTCGTCCGCGACCCCGACGGGTACCGGATCGAGCTGATCGAGGCCAACCCGGCCGACGAATGAGGCCGTCGGCCGAGTAGCGGGGCCGGCCGGCGCCGTCCGATCGCTGGCCGCATGTGTGACGAGGTTGCATGGCCCGGCCGGCCGGCCCGGCTACCCTCGATGCATGGCATTCGCGAGGGATCTCCCCGCCGGGCCGCGGGCGCCAAGCGCCTGGCAGTCGTTCGCCTGGCAGACGCGCCCGATCCCCTACCTCGAGCGGTGCCGGGCGCGCTACGGCAAGACGTTCACGCTCGATTTCCTGGGCATCGACCCGTTCGTGATGATGTCCCGCCCCGAGGACATCAAGGCGATCTTCACGGCTCCCCCCGACGTCCTCCACTCCGGCGAGGGCAGCGCGGTCCTGCTCCCGGTGGTCGGCCCGAACTCGATCCTGCTGCTCGACGAGGACCGGCACCTGGCCCAGCGCAAGCTGATGCTCCCCGCCTTCCACGGGGAGAAGATGGAGGCGCTGCGCGGCCTCGTGACCGATGTCGCCCGCTCCGAGGTCGAGGGCTGGACGACCGGCGCCGCGGTGCCGCTTCACCCCTACATGCAGCGGCTCACGCTCGAGGTGATCCTGCGGGCGATCTTCGGGCTCGATCGCGGTCAGCGGCTCGAGCGCCTGCGGGCGCTGGTCGGCGAGATGACGAAGTTCGCGATGAGCCCGATCAGCCTGCTGCCGCTCCCGGAGCGGCTCGGCCGCATGATTCCTTCCGTCGCCTCGTTCCTGCGCGTCCGCGAGCGGGCCGACGAGGAGATCCAGAGCCTGATCGACGAGCGTCGCGCCGATCCCGGCGAGCGCGACGACGTCCTCTCGATGCTGCTCCTCGCCCACCACGTGGACGGCTCGCCGATGGCCGACGTCGAGCTCCGCGACGAGCTGATGACGCTGCTCGTCGCCGGCCACGAGACGACCGCGACCGAGCTCTCCTGGGCGTTCGAGCGCCTGCTCCGCAACCCGGTCGCGCTCGACCGGCTGATCGGCGAGGTCGACGCCGGCGGGGACGCCTACGTGACCGCGACGATCCGCGAGACGCTGCGCCGCCGGCCGGTGCTGTCGATCGCCGGTCCGCGCCGCGTCATCGCCGAGATCGAGGTCGGCGGGCGCACCTACGGGCCGGGCTGTCACCTCGTCCCCAACGCCTACCTCGTCCACCACGACCCCGAGATCCATCCCGAGCCCTACGCGTTCCGGCCCGAGCGCTTCCTCGAATCCGATCCCGGCACCTACACCTGGATCCCGTTCGGCGGCGGCCGCCGCCGTTGCCTCGGCGCCAGCTTCGCGATGCTCGAGATGGACATCGTCCTCCGCGCCGTCCTCTCCCGGATGGAGGTGGGAGTCGGCGGCGACGGTCGCCTCGAGGCCAACCGCCGCCGGATGATCACCGTCGTGCCCGGCAGGGGCGCCGAGGCCGTCCTCGCCGAGCGGCGACGAGCTCCGGTCCCGGCCTAGCTGATCCCTCGCCGAGCGCGAGCAAGCGCCGGTTCCGCCCCAGCCGATCCCTCACCCCGTTCGTGACGTTCGACCGCGGGCGGGAGCCGAGAGCAACGAATGGGTCGTCAGGCGACCGCTTCGTGGCACTCGCCGCCGCGACGGCTCCGAGATCCACGTTCTGGACGGGCATCGCCGGGAATCCCCTGCGATCGGGGCTGGCTGATTCCGCACATCGATCGCAAGCGGCACGTGACCGTCGCAGCGGCCGTCAATCACGCAGCCGCTCGGCGAGCTCGCCCGTCGCGGCGATCAGGCGCATTCGCTCGAGCGTTCCGATCTCGCTCGAGCCGCCGTGCTCGGTGGCAGCGATCCGGGCGACGTTGACGAGCGTGCGCTCGGGGCTCGGCCAGCCGCGCCACGGCGCGTACTCGTCGGAGCGGATCAGCCGCCCGGCCAGGCGCGGGGCGTCCAGGTCCGGCCCCTCGGCGCGAACCCGCTCGCGCAGCCATGCCCAGTAGTCGCGCAGGGCGCGGACCTCGGCGAGGCCCGCGACGGGGCCGTGGCCGCCGACGATCGCCTCCGGCTCGAGCGCCTCGATCCGCTCGAGCGCCGCGATCCAGTTGCCGACGGGGCCCGCCCACATGATCGGCGTGACGCGGCTGAAGACGATGTCGCCGGCGAAGACGGTCCGTGCGTCGGGGACCCAGGCGATCGCGTCCCCGGCGGTGTGTGCCGGCCCGACGAAGCTGAGCTCGACGCGGCGGCCGCCGACGTCGAGGGTCACCTCCCGCTCGAAGGCGTGCTCGGGGACGCGCGGCTCGATCCCGCCGAACTCGTAGGCGGACAGCAGCGAGCCGAAGGCGCCGAGCCCGCGCAGCTGACCGGCCCCGGGCAGCAGCGGCAGCCGTCCGGCGAGGCCGGCGATCGTGCCGACCGGCGCCAGGCGGGTCAGCATCGACGGCGGCTCCGCGCGCATCTGCGCGATCGCCGGCGCCGACGCGATGATCTCGACACCGGCGCCGAGCAACCCGTTGCCGTACCAGTGGTCGCCGTCGCCATGGGTGTTGAACAGGTGCTCGATCGGCGCTCCGGCACGCTCGCACACGGGAACCCACGCGGTCAGCATCGCCTCCGTGAGCCGCTCGTCCCAGAGCGTGTCGACCAGCAGCGCCGCGCCGTCGCCGACCACCAGCCCGGCGTTCGATTCGCCGAGGCCGCCGTTCGGCTGGATCCAGGCCCAGGTCCGGTCCGCGACCTCGATCGCCCCGCCGTCGAAGGCAACGGGGTCCCCGAGCGGGGTCGACTCTCCGATGCTGGTGCCCATGGGCGGGCCGGCCCGGCCGGCCGCCGCGCACGTTAGATGATCGCTTCCGGGTCCGCGCGTGTCCCGCGGGAGGGCGCTGGCGGCCGGCCATCCATCGGCGCCTGTAGGTTCCGCTGCCGCGATGCCGGACCAGAGCGACAGCGAGTGGCGCGTTCGCTGGGCGAGCGCGATCGCCGCCCGGGCGCTGCCCGAGATCGAGCAGCTGGTGGCGATCTCGTCGCCGTCGGGCGATGCCCGCGCGGCCGAGGAGATCGTCGCCACGGTCGCCGAGATGGTCCCCGCGGCGGCTGCGATCGAGCGGATCCCGTGCTCCTCGCCGGCTCACGCGCCCGACCTCGTCGCGCGTCTCGCCGGCGAGGGGGAGGGAAGGCTCCTGCTCGTCGGCCACCTCGACACGGTCGTCGCCCACCAGGGCCACCAGCCGACCCGTCGCGACGGCGACATGCTGATCGGCTCCGGGACCATCGACATGAAGGGCGGGGTGGCGCTGGCGCTCGGCATCCTGCGGGCGCTCGCCGATGCCCCGAACCGGTTCGCCGAGGTGGCGCTCCTGCTCGTCAACGACGAGGAGTTCCGGACCGAGCCGTTCACGCACGGCCCCCGGTTCGACGGCTTCGACGCCTGCCTCTGCTTCGAGGGCGGCGAGCGGACCGCCGCGGGCGAGGAGGCGGTCGTCGTCCGCCGCAAGGCCGCGGCCGCGATCAGGGTCGATGCGAGCGGGGTCGCCGCTCACGCCGGCGCCGATCCCGACGCCGGCAGCAACGCGCTGCTCGCGCTCGCCTCGGTGGCCATCGGCCTGGCCGGGCATCATCGCCCCGACGGCCCCGAGTCGCTGAGCGTCGTGCCGACGATGATCGCGGCCGGTGAGGGGATCAACGTCGTTCCCGGCAGCGGCGAGCTCTCGATCGACATGCGCGCCGACGACGAGGCCAGCTTCGAGCCGGTGATCGAGTCGATCCCGTCCCGGGCCGGCGGGGTCGGGCTGGCGGTCGAGCGCCTGCGCCTCTGGCCGGGGATGGACATGGAGGCCGCGGCGGCGCCGGCGCTCGCCCACGCCTCCGAGCTGCTCGGTCGACCGATCGTCGGCGCCGCTCGCGGCGGCGCCAGCGACGCCAGCAACCTGGCGCCGCACCTGCCGCTGGCGATCGACGGCCTCGGGCCGCTCGGCGGCGCCGCCCACTCGCCGGCCGAGCACGTGCTGGTCGACTCGCTTGCCGACCGCGCCGCCGTCGCGCTCGCGCTCACCGCCGCGGTCCTCGACATCCCGGGCTGAGCGCACCGGCGGCGCCGTTGCGCGATGATGGGTGGTCCAACCACCCTTGGTCGAGATGAAGGAGCCGGTCATGGCGCGCAAGCAGGTGAAGTCGGTAGCTGGGAAGGTCGTCGCGATCACCGGGGGCGCCCGTGGGATCGGCCGCTGCACCGCGCAGGCGCTGATCCGCCGCGGCGCCCGGGTGGCGATCGGCGACCTCCACGCCGAGCTCGCCGAGAAGACCGCGGCCGAGCTCGGCGGCAACGCCGTCGCCTTCGAGCTCGACGTGACCGACCGCGACTCGTTCGCCGCGTTCCTCGACGATGCCGAGAAGGAGCTCGGCCCGATCGACGTCCTCATCAACAACGCCGGGATCATGCCGGTCGGCCCGTTCGTCGAGGAGAGCGACGAGACCGCGAAGACGATGATCGACATCAACCTCCACGGCGTCATCTTCGGGACCAAGCTGGCGCTCGAGCGGATGCTTCCGCGGGGCAGCGGCCACATCGTCAACATCGCCAGCCAGGCCGGCAAGGCCGGGCTCCCGGGCGGGGCGACCTACTGCGCTACCAAGCACGCCGTCGTCGGCCTCAGCGAGGCGGTCCGGCTCGAGAACGTCGAGACCGGGATCGAGGTCTCGTGCGTGATGCCGGCGGTCGTCAACACCGAGCTCGGCGGCGGCCTCACCGAGACCCGCGGGGTCAAGAAGGTCGAGCCGGAGGAGGTGGCCGAGGCGATCGTCGAGGCCATCGAGACCAACCGCTTCGACGTCTGGGTGCCACGCTCGACGGCCCAGATCTCGGCGATCCTCAGCCTCGTCCCGCGAAGCGGCCGCGAGGCGATCGCCCGGCTGCTGAAGGCCGACAAGGTGCTCGCCGAGGTCGATGAGCAGAAGCGCGCGGCCTATGAGGAGCGTGCCGCCCGCAGCACGTCGGAGGCAGCGGCCTCAGCCGACGCCGAGCAGTCGGCGACGAAGGGCTGACAGCCGACCCGGTGGCGGCTTGATCCCGACCCTGCCGCCGGGACTGGCGGCGCTCGACCATCTGCCGCGGGCTCCCCGGCTTCCGGTCGGGCCCGATCCGCTGCGCCGCGCCCGCGTCCCGCGCGACCTCGACTCGGTCACGACGGTGGGGCGCGAGGCGGAGCCGGAGGCGGGTGGCGTCGGGCGCCGGAACGTCGAGGCGATCTGGAAGGCGGCGACCGACTGGTATCGCAGCGGCGTCCATCCGGCGCTGCAGGTCTGCGTCCGCCGCAACGGGGCGGTGGTCCTCGACCGTGCGATCGGGCACGCCCGCGGCAACGGACCCGGCGACGGCGCCGAGGTCGAGAGCGTTCCCGTGGACACCGACACGCCGTTCTGCATCTACTCGACGTCGAAGGCGATCACGGCGTTCGTCGTCCACAAGCTCTGCGAGAACGGGCTCCTCCACCTCGAGGACCCGATCGCCGAGCACATCCCCGGCTACGAGCGGCACGGCAAGGGCAACATCACGATCGGTCACGTCCTCGCCCACAAGGCCGGCGTCCCGAACCTGCCGCGCGAGGCGCTCGACCTCGAGTACATCAACTACCGCGACTACCTGCGCGAAGTGCTCTGCGACGCCCGCCCGGCCTCGCTGCCGGGGAGGCAGCTCGCCTACCACGCCGTCTCCGGCGGGTTCATCCTCGGCGAGGTCGTCCACCGCGTCACCGGCAAGGACATCCGCACGGTCCTCGCCGAGGAGCTGCTCGATCCGCTCGGCTTCCGCTGGACCAACTACGGGGTCGATCCGGTCGACGCCGGGCGGGTCGCGCTCAACTACATCACCGGCCCGCCAACGGCGCCGCCGCTTTCGACCCTGCTCAGCCGGGCGCTCGGCACCGGCCTCGACGACCTCGTCCGGGTCACCAACGATCGCCGTTTCCTGACCGGGATCGTCCCCGCCGCCAATGTGATGACGACCGCGAACGAGCTGTCGCGCTTCTTCGAGGTGATGCGCTGCGGCGGCGAGCTCGACGGCGTCCGCGTGATCGAGCCGGAGACGATCGAGCGGGCGCTGATCGAGCGCTCCCACCACGAGGTCGACCTCTCGCTCGGGTTCCCGACGCGCTTCTCGTACGGGCTGATGCTCGGCGCCCGCGTCCTCAGCCTCTACGGCCTCGACACCCAGCACGCCTTCGGCCACCTCGGCTTCACCAACATGCTCGCCTGGGCCGACCCCGAGCGCGCGATCGCGGTGGCCGTCCTCAACAACGGCAAGCCGATCCTCTACCCCGAGGTCCACCGCTTCCTCGGCACGATGCAGCGGATCACCTGCGAGATGCCGAAGGTCGACGCCTCCGAGCGCTTGATCTAGCGGGTCACTGATTCCCGATCGCCCGCGGCGACGGGCGATTCGGATCGGGGGCGCGAAGGGGCCCACACGGAGAACGCAGGGTTGGGGGCGTCCTACGCCCCCTTTCCTGCATTCTCCGGCCCGTCGCAACATCAGCATGCTACAGTATGAGCATGTCCTTGGATCGACGATTGCAGGTCTTGCTCGACCAGGAGCGCCACGATCGGCTTGCCGCCATCGCCGACGAGCGCGGAGTGTCGGTCGCGACCGTCGTCCGTGAAGCGATCGACCGCGGCTTGCCCGATCTCTCGGGCCGACGGCGGAATGCGGCACGGCGACTGCTCGAATCCCCCGACATGCCGGTGCCGGACCTCGACGAGCTGCTCGCGGAGCTCGACGAGCTTCGCGGCCGTCGCGGAGCATGATCGTGGTCGACACAACGGTCCTCGTCTGCGCGAAAGGGGCCGACCACCCGCTTCGGGATCCCTGTCGCAGGTTGATCTCGGCCGTTGCGGATGGAGGGCTGGAGGCGACCACGACAGTCGAGGTGATTCAGGAGTTTGCTCACGTCCGCGCCCGACGTCGCGATGCCATCGAGGCAGCGGCCAGAGCCGGCGACTACGCCGAGCTGCTCTCGCCGCTGTTGACCGTAGGTCGCGGGCAGCTCGACCGCGGCCTCGCGGTCTTCGCCGCGACGCCCGGCATCGGTGCCTTCGACGCGGTTCTGGCGGCGGCCGCCCTCGACGCGGATGCCTCGGCCGTGTTGTCGGCGGATCGCGGCTTCGCGGACGTCGCCGAGCTGCATCACGTCTTTCCCGATGCCGATGGCGTCGGCTCGCTGCTCGGATAGGCGGGGGTTTTCGCGGAGCAGGTCCCCGAGGTTCGGCGATCGGTCGTTCTAAGGCCGCATCTCGTACTGCCCCGCGAGTCCGCGGACCTTCGCGAACACCGAGTCGAACCGCTCGCCGTCGACCACCGGCCGGGCGATTGCCGCTCTCGCCCAGTCGGCCTGCGCCGGGGTCGCGGAAGTCTTGCCGTGGAGCTCGACGGCGTAGGCGGAGAAGTCGCGGACGAGGACGTCGAAGAGCTGATCGAGCGTGTCGGCCGGCAGGCTGACGAACCGCGCCTGCTCGAGGATCAGCTGCGCGTAGGGAATCAGGGTGAACAACTCACCGAGGGTCAGCAGGTAGTCGAGGTCCTTCTGCTGCTCGGTGTCGGGGGCGGCATCGACGAGCAGCTGCTTGAACGACTCCGCGAGCTCGGCGAAGCGGGCGACGTTCGGGACGGCGGCGAACGGCTCGAACGCTGCGCGCCAGTCGCTGAAGCGGATCCTCGAGAGCCCGCGCGCCGGCCCCTGACGGAACAGGTACCCGTCGTCGCCGGCGGCGAGCGTGCGTTCGGGGGGAGCGAGGCCGGGATCGGGATCGAACAGGTAGGCGGGCATGAACTTGAGGACCAGCGCCATGTTCACGTGGACGGTGCCCTCGAGCTTCGGCAGGCCGCGGATGTCCTTGGCCGCCATCTCGAAGAACATGTCCCGCTCGAATCCCTTGGCGGCCATCACGTCCCAGAGCTCGTCGATCACGCGCTCGCCCTCGGTCGTGACCTTCATCTTCGTGAGCGGGTTGAAGAGCAGGTAGCGGCGGTCCTCCGCCGAGGCGCTTCGCATGTAGTCGATTGCGCGGTTCGCGAACAGCTTCATGGCGACGAGCCGGGCGTAGCTGTCGGCGAACGCCTGGCGGACGTGGGGGAAGTCGGTGACCCGGATGCCGTAGAGGATTCGCGAGTCCGCATGAGTGATCGCCTCGTGCAGCGCGTGCTCGCAGATCCCGATCGAGGCGAAGCCGAGGTTGAACTTGCCGATGTTGACCGTGTTCAGCGCCGCGTCGAAGGCGCCGGACCCGGTGTGGAGGACATCGGCGGGGGCGACCGGGTGGTCGCGCAGCTCGAATTGGCTGACGTAGTTCTGCGAATTGACGACGTTGCGGATCAGCTCGTAGCTCGGGTTCCGGGAGTCGGCGGCGAAGAACGCGTAGCCGTCGGCGCCCTCGACCCCGTCGATGCGACCGAACACCGAGACCATCGCCGCCTCGTTGCCGTTGCCGATGTAGTACTTGCCGCCGTTGGCGCGCCAGCCCTCGCCCGACGCGTCCGGCGTCAGGACCATGTCGGTCGAGTAGATGTCGGCGCCGTGGGCGCGCTCGGAGAGGCCGAACGCGAAGATCTCCCCGCCCTCGAGGAGGCGCGCTGCCCGCGCCCGTGCCGCCTCGTTGTCGGACATGAAGATCGGGCCGAGCCCGAGGATCGTCACCTGCCACGTGTACCAGTAGGCGAGCCCGTAGAAGGCCGACACCTCGTTGAACGCGCAGATCCGCTGCGTGTCCCAGCGCCGCTCGGGGCTGCCGCAGCCGTCGCGCGCCGGGGTCAGAAAGCGCGCGAAGATCCCCTCCTCGGCCTGGAATGCGAGATAGTCGGCGTACCAACGGTGCTCGCGGTCGGCGTCCTTGAGCGCCACCTTGCCGCGACCCTCGAACCAGGCGATCGTCGCCTCGATCGCCTGGCGGTCGCGCGGCTCGAGATGCTCGAACCCGGGGGAGTCGGGGTCGAGGATCAGCCCGTCGCCCGGGGCCTGATCGTCTGCGGCTGCAGCGGGACCGGTCGGGGCGCTCTCGGTGGTCGACATGGGTTGCAGCCTAACCGGGCGAGATGATCGGGCCATGGCTGGACGCTTCACGAACATGGCGATGTTCGAAGAGGCCCGGTGAGAGGCTTTCAGGGAGCTCTACGAGCGGACGTTCGCCGAGGTCATGTCATGCGCGCGCCGACTCGATCTTTGATCCGCGGACGGGCGCGCTGATCGGCACCAGGACGGTCCTCAACGGGGACGTACAGGGGATGGCCCTCGAGACCGGCGTCGTCGACCCGGTCGGAGAGGTTCCGCGGAACGAGCGTTCCAGTTGAGCCTCAGTCCGCGTCCTTCTCGGCGAGCAGGCGCGCCGCGACGTCGGGCACGTAGGCGTAGAGGTCCTCGGGCGGGCGGTCGTAGTCCGGGTCCTCCTGGACCTCGGGGAGCTCGACCGGCTCCTGGGCGACCGGCTCGTAGGGGATCGAGGAGAGCAGGTGCGAGATGCAGTTGATCCGCGCGTTGCGCTTGTGGTCGGACTCGACGACGTGCCAGCGTGCCTCGGGGATGTCGGTGTGCTTGAACATCTCGTCCTTCGCCCGCGAGTAGTCGACCCAGTGGCTGCGCGAGTAGAGGTCGGTGGTCGAGAGCTTCCAGCGCTTGAGCGGGTCGTCGATCCGGGCCTCGAACCGCTTCGCCTGGACCTCCTCCGAGACCGAGAACCAGTACTTGAGGAGGATGATCCCGTCGTCGACGAGCATCCGCTCGAAGGTCGGGCACTGGCGCAGGAACCGCTCGTGCTCGTCCGCCGTGCAGAAGCCGAGCACCTTCTCGACGCCGGCGCGGTTGTACCAGGAGCGGTCGAACAGGACGACCTCGCCGGCGGCCGGCAGGTGGTCGATGTAGCGCTGGAAGTACCACTGCGTCCGCTCCCGATCCGACGGCACCGGCAGCGCGACGGTGCGGACGACGCGGGGCGAGGGGAACTCGGTGATCCGCTTGATCGTGCCGCCCTTGCCGGCCGCGTCGCGGCCCTCGAAGACGACCGCCACGCGACCGCCCTCGTGGCGGACCCACTCCGCCATCCGGACGAGCTCAACCTGCAGCTCGTAGAGCCTGCGCTCGTAGAGGTCGCTGGGAAGCTTCGGGGTCGCCGGCGGCGTCATCGCTCTCCCCCTCGGACCTCGAGCTCGGCGCCGCCGGGCCCGAGGTTGACGACCTTCGAGGGCCCGATCTCGGAGCGGTCGCCCCAGGCCTCGTGGATGTGGCCGCAGACGACCAGCGGCGGCTCGACGCGCTCGACCGCGGCGAGGATCGCCGCGCTGCCGAGGTGCTCGCCGCCCGAGGAGCGGTCGCAGTGTCCGGCCGGCGGCGAGTGGACGATCATCACCGCCCCGTGCGGGCACGGCGCGAGCATCGCCTCGGCCTCGGCCTCGGTCAGGTCGAAGCTCCAGTCCCAGGGCGTCGTCGGCACGCCGGCGCCGAGCCCGAAGAAGGCCGCCCCGCCGACCTCGGCCACCTCGCCGTGCAGGACCGTGGCCGCGTTCCAGCCGGCCGCCGCGACCGCGGACCGCAGCTCGTCCTCGGTCTCGTTGTTGCCGGGCACCAGCAGCGTCGGCGTCCCGATCGGGGCCAGCACGGCGATCGTCTCGGCGACCCCCTCGTGGACCGAGCCGAAGTCGCCGCCGCCGATGACGAGGTCGGCGTGGGCGGAGCGCTCGACGATGCCAGCGGCAGCGTCGAGGTCGTCAACTTCTACAACCCGGAGCGGCGTGCGCCG
>CAZTGN010000040.1:12017-14360 GCA_964613275.1 uncultured Conexibacter sp.
GGAGCTTCATCGCTCACCCTCCCCGCCGGGCGAAACCCGGCGCCCGCCGATCCGCTCCATCGACTCCGTTGCGGTCATCTCTCCACTCCTTGCTGGATTCGGCCTGATCCTCGCACGTCATAGCCGATAGCCTCACGCCCGGTGGCCGACGACGGAGATCAGGGTCGGGATCGGGGGCCCCCGGGTCCCGACGGCATCGTCTCCTGCCGCGAGCTGAGCCGTCGCTTCGGCGAGGGCGAGGCGGCCGTGGACGCCCTGCGCGGCGTCACGCTCGACTTCCCGAAGGGCGAGCTGGTCGCGATCGTCGGGCCGTCGGGCTCCGGCAAGTCGACGCTGATGCACCTGCTCGCCGGCCTCGACAAGCCGACCGCGGGGCAGGCCTGGATCGACGGCGTCGAGGTCACCGCCCTGGACGACAAGGGGCTCACCGCGCTGCGCCGCGAGAAGCTCGGCTTCGTCTTCCAGTTCTTCAACCTGGTGCCGGTCCTCGACGCCGCCGAGAACGTCGAGCTGCCGCTGAAGATCGCCGGCCGCGAGGTCGACCCGGCCTGGCGCGACCAGCTGCTCGACACGGTCGGCCTCGCCGACCGCGCCAGCCACCGGCCCGCCGAGCTCTCCGGCGGCCAGCAGCAGCGCGTCGCGATCGCGCGGGCGCTGATCACGCGGCCCGCGGTCGTCTTCGCCGACGAGCCGACCGGCAACCTCGACTCGAAGGCCGGCAGCAGCATCATCGGGCTCCTGCGGCGGTCCGCCGAGGAGCTCGGCCAGACTGTCATCATCGTCACCCACGACCCGCGGGTCGCGGGCCATGCCGGCCGCGTCATCGTCCTCGCCGACGGGCGGGTCGCCGCTGACCGCGAGGTCGCGGGCCCCGACGACGTCATCGGGCTGATGCGGGACATCTGAGCAGATGCTCGCGCTCGCACTACGCGGGCTGGCGTCGCGGAAGCTGCGCGCCGCGCTGACGGCACTGGCGATCATGCTCGGCGTCGCGATGGTCGCCGGCACCTTCATGCTGAAGGGCTCGGTCGAGAAGGCCTTCGATGACATCTTCGCCGAGGCCAACGCCGGGGTCGACGTCACGGTCCAGCCGCGGAGCACGTTCGACGTCGGCTTCGACATGCCCGAGTCGGGCGCCGCGCTGCCGCAGTCGCTGGTCTCCAGGGTCGAGGGCGCCGACGGCGTCGAGAAGGCCGTCGGCGGCATCAGCGACTCGACCTCGATCGCGATCCTCGACCCCGGCGGCGAGAGGATCGGGCCGCCGGGCGGCGGGCCGCCGCACATCGCGGCCAGCGTCGAGCCGGAGCCGTTCAACCCGTTCACCTGGATCGAGGGGTCGCCGCCCGACACGCCGGGCGAGGTCGGCCTCGACTCGATCACGGCCGACGAGGAGGGTTGGGAGGTCGGCCAGGAGGTCACGATCAGCGGCGCCGACGGAGCGAAGCGGTACACGCTGTCGGGGATCGGCAGGTTCGGCAGCGGCGTCTCCCTCGGAGGGGCGAGCTTCGCGCTGTTCACCCTGCCCGAGGCGCAGGCGATCACCGGCAAGCAGGGCGAGCTCGACAACATCGACGTGCAGGCGGCCGCGGGCGTCAGCCCGGAGGAGCTGTCGACCCGCTTGAACGGGATCCTGCCCGGGGATGTCGAGGCGAAGACGGGGGCCGAGGACGCGGCCGAGCAGTCGGCCGACATCGAGGAGGGCTTCGGCTTCCTGACGACGTTCCTGCTCGTCTTCGCCGGGATCTCGGTGTTCGTCGGCGCGTTCCTGATCTTCAACACGTTCTCGATCACGGTCGCCCAGCGAACGCGGGAGTTCGGGATGCTGCGGACGCTCGGCGCCTCCTCGCGCCAGGTCCTGGCGACCGTCGTCGGGGAGGCGCTGGTCCTCGGCATCCTCGCCTCGGTCCTCGGGATCGTGGTCGGCCTCGGCTTCGTCGAGCTCATCACCGGCGCCTTCAAGGCGATCGGCTCCGAGCTGCCCCAGAGCGGGATCGTGGTGACCGGCGCGTCGATCGCCGTCCCCCTGATCGTCGGCATCGCCTCGACCCTGGGCTCGGCGATCGTGCCCGCGATCCGGGCGACCAGGGTGACGCCGCTCGAAGCGATCCGCGACGACGCGCAGGCCGCCCGCAAGCCGTCGCGGCGGCGGGTCTGGATCGCCCGTCTCCTGGTCCTCGCCGGCATTCTCGCCCTTGCCGCCGGGCTGTTCGCGACGTCGTCGTTCGGCTCGGCCCTGCCGCTGCTCGGCCTTGGCCTGGTCCTCCTCTTCGTCGGCATAGCGATGCTCGCCGGCACGCTCGTGACGCCGCTGGCCTCGCTCGTCGGCCGGCCGATCGAGCGCCT
>CAZTGN010000041.1:0-12573 GCA_964613275.1 uncultured Conexibacter sp.
ACGACGATGCCGCGTTCCCGATCGAGGCCCGCCACAGCTACGGCGACGGGCTCGGCGCCGGGCGCGGGCACGAGGGCCAGGACCTCTTCGCCAGCTGCGGCAAGCGGGTCGTCGCGGCCCGGCCGGGTCGGGTCCGCTGGGTCGACTATCAGGCCTCGGGCGCCGGCCACTACGTCGTCGTCAAGGGCAGGAAGTACGACTACGTCTACATGCACATGCTGAAGCGGCTCTCGGTCCGGCGCGGCGAGCGCGTCGGCGCCGGTGAGCGGATCGGCCGGGTCGGCTCGACCGGACGCTCGAGCGGCTGTCACCTCCACTTCGAGATGTGGCGCAAGCCGGGCTGGTACCGCGGCGGCAGCCTGACGAACCCGAAGCCGTTCCTGAAGCGCTGGGACCGCGGCCGATGAATGCGGCGAGCCGGGGCGCGAGCGGCCGCGACGAGCCGCTGCCCCCGCCCTGGCCGGCGCGGAGCAGCGGTCGTCTGAGCCTCCGCCAGAGCACCGCCGCCTGGATCGCCGGCGGCCTCGTCGGCCTCGTGATCGCCGCGGCGCTGATCGCGGTGATGACCGACCTCGTCTGAGCCGCGGTCGCGACGACACACCGGCGGCGCCGATCGACGCCCGGACGGGTCGACCCCGCGGTGCCGCCGGCCGCTCGTTCAGACGCCGGCGAGCGCCGGCGTCGCAACCGGCCCGCCGAGGATCCGCCGCAGCACCGTGAGCGCCTCCTCGCGGTGGGCGTCGAGCTCGGCAACGAGCCGGTCGGGGTCACGGTCGGCGACGGCAGCGAGGATCCGCTCGTGCGCGGCGAGCGAGCTCTGCCGCTCCTCCGGCGCGCTGTAGTAGAGGGCGCGGTAGGGCTCGGTGGCGTCCCAGAGCAGCCGGATCAGCCGCATCGAGTGCGGGCGGCCGGGGGCGTCGAGGAGCGCGAAGTGAAAGCGCCGGTTGGCGTCGAGCTCGGCGACGACGTCGACGGCATCGGCAGCGAGGACGCAGGCGGCGGCCGCCTCCCTCATCCGGGCCAGCGCCGCGGCATCGACCGCCGGCAGAGCGAGCCGGGCGGCGCGGGTCTCGAGCACCCGCCGCAGGTCGTAGATCTCCTCGAGGTCGGCGATGTCGAGCTCGGCGACGAAGTAGCCGCGGCGGGGCGCGTAGCGGACCTGCCCCTCCTGCTCGAGCACCGTCAGCGCCTCGCGAACCGACGCGACGCTGACGCCGAGCTCGGCCGCGACCTCCTCCTGGCGGATCCTGTCGCCGGGCCGGAGCTCGCCGGCGACGACGGCGCGCCGCAGCCGCTCGAGCGCGTGCTGCGGCGTCGTCTGCGGCCCCTCCGCGCTCACCGGAAGGCCTCGATTCCGGTCACCGCCTGGCCGACGACGAGGGCGTGGACGTCGGCGGTGCCCTCGTAGGTCACGACCGACTCCAGGTTGTTCATGTGGCGGATGACCGGGTACTCGAGCGTGATCCCGTTCGCGCCCAGCACCTGGCGCGCCGTGCGGGCGACCCGCAGCGCCGCGTCGACGTTGCCGAGCTTGCCGATGCTGACCTGCTCGGGCCGCAGCCGGCCCGCGTCCTTGAGCCGGCCGAGCTGGTGTGCGATCAGCGTCGCCCGGCTCACCTCCAGGGTCATCTCGGCGAGCTTCTGCTGCTGGATCTGAAAGGACGCGATCGGGCGCCCGAACTGCTCCCGCTCGAGGCCGTAGTCGAGGGCCGCCTCGAGGCAGGCGCGGGCGGCCCCTGCCGCCCCCCAGGCGATCCCGTAGCGGGCCTCGTTCAGGCACGAGAGCGGGCCCCGCAGCGAGGTCGCCTCCGGCAGCATCGCGCTCGCCGGCAGGCGGACGTCCTCGAGCAGGAGCTCGGAGGTCACCGACGCCCGCAGGGACAGCTTGTGGTGGATGTCCTGGGTCTCGAAGCCGGGCGTCCCGCTCGGGACGAGGAAGCCGCGGACGCCCTCGTCGGTGCGGGCCCAGACGACCGCGACCGCGGCGAGCGAGCCGTTGGTGATCCACATCTTCTGGCCGTTCAGGATCCAGTCCGAGCCGTCGCGGCGCGCGCGGGTCCGCATCGCGCCGGGGTCGGAGCCGGAGTCGGGCTCGGTCAGCCCGAAGCAGCCGATCGCCTCGCCCGCGGCCATCGGCGGCAGCCACTGCCGCCTCTGCTCCTCCGAGCCCCAACGGTGGATCGCGAACATCGCCAGCGATCCCTGCACGGAGACGAGGCTGCGGATCCCGCTGTCGCCCGCCTCGAGCTCCATGCAGGCGGCCCCGTAGGCGACCGCGCTGGCGCCGGCGCAGCCGTAGCCGTCGAGGTGCATCCCGAGGACGCCGAGCTCGCCGAGCTCGCGGGCGAGCTCGACCGGCAGCGTCCCCTCCTCGAACCAGGTGCCGACCTCGGGCAGGACGCGGTCGGCGACGAACTGGCGGACGGTGTCGCGGATCAGGCGCTCCTCGTCGTCGAGCAGCGAGTCGGCGTCGAGGTAGTTGCCGGCGGGAAGCGTGGCGGGGGCGGTGACAGCAGCCAAGGGGATCCTTTCTTCGATCTTCGAAGATCGAATACTATCGGGATATCGACGACGGGCACGACACCGACGACGAGCGACACCGACGCCGTGAGGACACCGACGCCGCGAGCGACACGCCCCGCGACCCCGTCCGGGTCGAGCGCCGCGACGAGTCCGGCGCGCTCGGTCGGATCCGGGTCGTCGACTTCTCGCGCATCCTCGCGGGGCCGTTCGCGACGATGATCCTGGCCGACCTCGGCGCCGACGTGACGAAGGTCGAGCGGCCGGGAGGCGGCGATGAGACCCGCTCGTGGGGACCCCCCTGGGACGACCGCGGCGAGGCCACCTACTTCGAGGCCGTCAACCGCAACAAGCGCAGCGTCGCCCTCGACCTCCGCGACCCCGCCGGGCTCGCCGCGGCGCGCGAGCTGATCGCCGACGCCGACGTCCTCGTCGAGAACTTCCGGCCCGGGGTCATGGACCGGCTCGGGCTCGGCTGGGAGGCGGCGGCCGCGCTCAACCCACGATTGGTCTACTGCTCGATCAGCGGCTTCGGCAGCGGCGCCGGTGCCGAGCTGCCCGGCTACGACCTGCTGCTGCAGGCGCTCGGCGGGCTGATGAGCATCACCGGGGAGCACGACGGCGAGCCGCAGAAGGTCGGCGTCGCGCTCGTCGACGTCCTCGCGGCGCTGTTCGCGACCACCGGCATCCTCGCCGCGCTCAACCACCGCGACGCCGGTGGCGGCCGGGGGCAACGCGTCGAGATCGACCTCCTCACCTCGCTGCTGGCGGCGCTCGTCAACCAGGGCAGCGCCTACACGATCGCCGGCGCCATCCCCGGACGGCTCGGCAACGCCCACCCGAGCATCGCCCCCTACGAGCTCCTCGCCACCGGCGAGGGCGACCTCGTCCTCGCGGTCGGCAACGAGCGCCAGTTCGCCGATCTCTGCGACGTGATCGACCGCCCCGATCTCCCCGGCGACGAGCGCTTCGCGACCAACGCGGGCCGGGTCGGGGCGCGATCCGAGCTGCGCGCGGAGCTCGAGGCCGCACTCGCGGGCCGCGCCGCCCGGGCCTGGGCCGAGGAGCTGACCGCGCGCGGGGTCCCAGCCGGGACCGTGAACGACGTCGCCGCGGCGTTCGCGCTGGCCGACGAGCTCGGCCTCGACCCGATCGTCGCCGTCCCGCGCGGAGACGGCGGGACGACGCGGCTGACCCGCAACCCGATCGGCCTCTCGGCGACCCCGGTCTCCTACCGCTCGGCGCCCCCGCCGCGATCCGACGACTGACCGGGCGAGTTACGGGATCCTCCCTTCCTCCCTCCCTCGATATTACCCCCCAGGGGTATGCTAGGGTGAGCCGGAAGGGTCCCCTGTTCCGCATTGGAGGCAAGCGCGATGAGTGAGTCCGAGACCCGGATCTATGAAGTGCAGGGCATGACCTGCGGGCACTGCCGGGCGGCGGTGCACGAGGAGGTCAGCGCCGTCGCCGGCGTCGCCGGCGTCGCGGTCGATCTGCCGTCGGGCCGGCTCGAGGTCAGTGGCGAGGAGCTCGACGACGGCGCGATCGCCGACGCCGTCGAGGCAGCCGGGTACACGGTCGTCGGCAACGCCGGATAGATGAGCGCGTCCGTTCGGCTCGTCGCTTTCGCGCTCGCGCTGGCGGCGCTGTTCGCGGCCGCGTTCCTGATCGGCGGCGCCGTCGATCCCGACGTGGACGTGAAGGCGAACGAGCACGAGGGGTCGAGCGGGATGACCACGACGAGCACGCGCGGTGACGACGGCGAGCACGCCGCCGGCCATTCCTCCGGGCCGACGGGGCGGCTTCCGGGGCACGCGACGGGCGATTCTCCGCCCGCCGACGCGATCGCGTTCGACGTCTCCTACCCGAGCGCGGGCTCCTACGCCCTCTTCCTCCAGTTCCGCCACGCGGGCTCGATCCGCACGGCCCGGTTCACCGTCGACGTGGAGGCGTCCGGTGGCTGAGGCGACGAGGGTCGAGCTCGAGCTCGAGGGGATGACCTGCGCCTCCTGCGCGAACCGGATCGAGCGCAAGCTGAACGCTCTCGACGGGGTCGCCGCGAGCGTCAACCTCGCGACCGAGCACGCGAGCGTCGAGTTCGACCCGGCGGAGGCGAGCGAGGGCGACCTGCTCGGCGCGGTCGAGGCCGCCGGCTACTCGGCCCGGCTGCCGGACGTGCGCGGGGCCGAGGCGGCCGGCGCCCGCCCCGGGCCGGGTGTCGAGGCCGAGGTCGAGCTGCGCCGGTCGCGGACCCGCCTGCTCGTGGCGGCTGCCCTGTCGGCGCCGGTCCTGCTGCTGTCGATGGTCCCGCCGCTCCAGTTCGACTACTGGCAGTGGCTGAGCCTGCAGCTCGCGACCCCCGTCGTCTTCTGGTGCGGATGGGGATTCCACGAGGTCGCCTGGCGCAACCTGCGCCACGGCACGGCGTCGATGGACACGCTGATCTCGCTCGGGACGCTGGTCGCCTGGGCCTGGTCGGTCTACGCGCTGTTCCTCGGCGGCGCCGGCGTCCCCGACATGCGGATGGAGTTCACGCTGCTCCCTGAGCAGGGGGCCGGCACGAGCGAGATCTACCTCGAGATCGCAGCCGTGGTCACGACCTTCATCCTCGCCGGCCGCTACTTCGAGGCGCGGGCGAAGCGCCGCGCCGGCTCGGCGCTCGAGGCGCTGCTCGAGCTCGGCGCCAAGGACGTGGCGATCCTCGCCGACGACGGGACCGAGACGCGGGTCCCGGTGGACGAGCTCCGGGTCGGCGACCGGTTCGTCGTCAGGCCGGGCGAGAGGATCGCGACCGACGGGATCGTCGAGGAGGGCCGCTCGGCCGTCGATGCGTCCGTGCTCACCGGCGAGTCGGTGCCGGTCGAGGTCGGCCCCGGCGACGAGGTCAGCGGCGCCACGGTCAACGCGGGCGGACGGCTCGTCGTCCGGGCCGCCCGGGTCGGCTCGGAGACCGCTCTCGCCCAGATCGCGCGCCTCGTCACCGAGGCGCAGAGCGGCAAGGCGGAGGTGCAGCGCCTCGCCGACCGGGTGTCCGCCGTCTTCGTGCCGATCGTGATCGCCCTCTCGGTGGCGACCCTGGGCTTCTGGCTCGGGGCCGACGTCGGCACCGCCTACGCGGTGACCGCCGCCGTCGCCGTGCTGATCGTCGCCTGCCCGTGCGCGCTCGGCCTCGCGACCCCGACGGCGCTGCTCGTCGGCAGCGGGCGCGGAGCGCAGCTCGGACTCCTGATCAGGGGGCCGGAGATCCTCGAGTCCACCCGCCGCGTCGACACGATCGTGCTCGACAAGACGGGGACGGTCACGACCGGCGCGATGAGCGTGGCAGCGGTTCACCCCGCGTCCGGCCTCGACACCGATGACGTCCTGCGGGCGGTCGGCGGGCTCGAGGACGCATCGGAGCACCCGATCGCCAGGGCGATCGCCGAGCATGCCCGCGAGCGGGTCGGCGCGCTGGCGACCCCGGAGGGGTTCGCGAGCAGCGAGGGGCTCGGGGTCGAGGGGATCGTCGCCGGCAGCCACGTCGTCGCCGGCCGGCCCGCGATGCTCGCCGACCGTGGCATCAGCGTCCCCGATCCGCTCACGGCGATCGTGACGGAGTCACAGCGCGACGGCCGCACCGCCGTCCTCGCCGGCTGGGACGGCGAGGCCCGGGCGGTGATCGTCGTCGCCGACACGCTGAAGCCGACGTCCGCCGACGCCGTCGCCGGCCTTCGCGACCTCGGCCTGCGCCCGATCCTGCTCACCGGCGACAACCGCGCGACCGCGGAGGCGGTCGCGGCCGAGGTCGGGATCGACGAGGTGATCGCCGAGGTCCTGCCCGCCGGCAAGGCGGACGTGATCGCGCGGCTTCAGGCGGAGGGCCGGACGGTGGCGATGGTCGGCGACGGGGTCAACGACGCACCCGCCCTCGCCCGCGCCGACCTCGGCCTGGCGATCGGGACCGGGACCGACGTCGCGATCGAGGCGTCCGATCTGACCCTCGTCTCCGGCGACCTGCGCGCCGCCGGCGACGCGATCCGGCTCTCGCGACGGACGCTGGCGACGATCAAGGGCAACCTCTTCTGGGCCTTCGCCTACAACGTCGCGGCGCTGCCCCTGGCGATGAGCGGCTACCTGAACCCGATCGTCGCCGCCGCCGCCATGGCGCTCTCGAGCATCTTCGTCGTCAGCAACTCGCTGCGGTTGCGCAGCTTCCGCCCACGGCGCTGAACCGATCGCGGCGAGCGCACCCGCGCCGGGCGACGAGCCCGGAATGCGATCAAATACCCGAAATCGGGTCCGGAATTGTGCAATTGGCTACCCTGTCGGTGTACCCGGCAGACAAGGAGCAGCAGAGATGAGCCTGAGAATCGGAGACACGGCCCCGGACTTCGAGGCGGAGACCACCGAGGGGACGATCAGCTTCCACGACTGGATCGGCGACTCCTGGGCGGTGCTGTTCTCGCACCCGCGCAACTTCACGCCGATCTGCACGACCGAGCTCGGCTACATGGCCTCGATCAAGCCGTCGTTCGACGAGCGCGGCACGAAGATCATCGGCATCTCCGTCGACCCGATCGAGAACCACCGCAGGTGGGCGGTCGATATCGAGCAGTCGCAGGGCACGGCGCCGAACTACCCGATCATCGCCGACCCCGGGTACGCCGTCGCGAAGGCGTACGGGATGCTCCCGGCCGACGTCGAGGGCGACCCGACGGAGCGGACGCCGGCGCAGAACGCGACCGTCCGCAACGTGTTCGTGATCGGGCCCGACAAGAAGATCAGGCTGATCCTCGTCTACCCGATGACGACCGGCCGCAACTTCGACGAGGTGCTGCGGGTGATCGACTCGCTGCAGCTGACCGCGAGCAACAAGGTCTCGACCCCGGCCCAGTGGCAGCAGGGCGACGACGTGATCATCTCCGGCTCGGTCTCCGAGGACGAGGCGCGCGAGCTCTGGCCCGACGGCTGGGAGTCGCCGCTGCCCTACATCCGGATCGTGCCCGAGCCGGGCAAGGAGCCGGCGAGCATCTAGGGCCTCCGGATGCCCTGATCGTCCGGCCGTGGCTGCTGACCATTACGGCGCCGTAACGGCGGCAGGGTCGGTTTCGCGCGGCGATATCCCGCGCGCCGATGTTGCCGCTGTGATCGCCGAGCTGCTCGCCGACCGGCCCCGATCGCGGACGGTCGAGCCGGTCGGCGGCCGGACGCCGATCGCAGCGCTCGGCGCACGGCTCACGGCCTGAGCGCGCCGCCGGACCCGGTCACCGCCCGCTAGAGATCCTCCGCGCAGAAGGTCGTCCCGTCCACCTCGACCTCGGTCTGGGGCTTGTCGCCGATCTCGACGCAGGCGATCGCGTCCGGCTCGCTCTGGTCGCTGACCAGCTTCTTCGTCGCCTCCGCCGAGCCGCAGTCGACGACCCCGTTGGCGGCGTCGATGCAATCGCCGACGCTCGCCTCGGCGGAGTCGTCGCCACCACAGCCGGCGACTCCGAGCCCAAGGCCGATCGACACCCCGGCGACGGCCAGACAGCCACGAAGTCGCTGTGCGTCCATGACCCCTCCGTTTCTCCGTTCGACGTGGGCTGCCGCTTTCCGGCAAAGGGTAGCGCTGCGGATGGGGACCGGGCGCGCCGGTCAGGCCGACGATCCCAGCGGCTCCGGCTCGCTCTCGCGCCCCGGTGAGGGCGAAGCCGCCGGCTGCGGCTCGAGCCGGCCGGCGGCGGCGACCGTCCAGAGCATCGTCAGCCAGGTCGCGATCGCGATCGCGATGTGGACCCAGACGAGCAGCGCCGGCAGCTCGAGCGCCCACTGGATCCCGCCGACGGCCGCCTGCAGCGCGATCAGCCCGATCATCGCCGTCAGCGGCCGCAGCGCGCGGCGGTCGCCGCCGGAGCGGACGAGGACGAGCCAGACCGCGATCGCGGCGATGCCGAACAGCGCCGCCATGATCGAGTGCCGCTCGACGACCCATTGCAGGGTCTCGGTCCCCCTGAAGTCGAAGCGCTGGACGAGCTCCCCGCCGTGGTCGCCGGGATGAGGACCGGAGGCGGTGGAGATGGTCCCGAGGAGGATCGTGAGCTGACCGAACGGGAGCAGGCCGCGGACCGACCAGACGCCGAGCCGGTCGGTCGAGCGACGGCGCTCGTCCGGCTCGTAGCGCGCGCACCACATCAGCGCGAAGGCGGCATCGAGCAGCAGCATCGAGAGGATGAAATGGCCCATGACCAGACCCGGAGCGAGGTGGTACTCGACGACGAGCGCCCCGAGCCCCGCCTGGGCGACGACCCCGAGCGGCAGCAGCGCCCCGAACAGCGCCAGGTGCCAGCGGTACGGCCGCCGCAGGAAGGCGAGCGCGCAGGCGGCGATCACCATGATCCCGACGAAGCCGGTGAAGATCCGGTTGCCGTACTCGATCACCGCGTTGAGGTCGGCGGGAGGCACGGTGCCGCCGTAGCACTTCGGCCAGTCGGGGCAGCCGAGGCCCGAGGCGGTGAGCCGGACGGCGGCGCCCGTCAGCACGATCATCGCCAGCGACGCCAGCGCCGCGGCGGCGACGACGAAGTAGGCCCGGCGCGAGATCGTGAGGTTGCGGAGGCGCCCCATTGCGGCCCGCCACGGTAGCGACCCGCGACCCGTGGCCGCCGCCGCGACGACCGCCGAGCGCCGCCCGGCGAGAGCCGCTCAGGCGGCTGCCGCCAACGCGAAGGACCTTCGCGTCCGATCCATCAGCTCGCGGTCCGTCAGGTCGCCGCGGTGCGATGCTGCCTGAGGACGAGGCAGAAGAGGACGACGGCGTGAAGCAGGAAGATCAGGTCGATCGTCATGCGGATCCCTTCCGACCAGCCGCGAACGTCGCCGGAGTAGCCGAGAAACCCGAAGACCGCCAGGGAGGCCACGACGACGAGCATCGGGCGGGTCGCCGTGTGCCGGGTGATGATGAGCGCACCCATCGACAGGCCCAGCAGAAGGACCGCGAGCGTCCCCGGAAGCTCCGCGGGGGTGAAATGGGCGAGCAGGATCATGCGGCGGAACCTAGCGGTTTTCGGCAGCCGGCTCCGACGTGCGCATCCTGCCCGGACCCCGCGGATCGCCATCCGAAGCCGTTTCCGCCCGGCGGGACGGTCCCCCGGCGCCGTCGTCGCGAGAGCGGACTGCAAGGATTCCGTGAGCAAGGCTTCATCCGGGGAGGGGATCGTGTAGCCTGCGCGAACCTTGCAATTGGTAATGCCGAGTCCCGTCCAGTGAAGAGGCGGGAGCGGGGGAACCAAGAGTTGGGGCGAATCCGCGAAGAGCGGAAGCGCAAGCTCCTTTAGCGCTAGCCCGTCAGCTAACCCCGTAGGCCGAAGAAGGAGTCCTACGTGCGTTCACACATCACTTTCCCGCGGATGGCCGCGCTGGCCGTCCTCGCGGCGCTGGCGCTGCTCCCGACCGCCACCGCGACCGCCGGCGGCGGCCTCTCGACCGCGCCCAACGAGACGGTGGAGGGATCGAAGGCGAAGCTCGTCGGCGGCAGGGCGATCGCTCCCGCCGATGCCCCGCAGCGCGTCCAGCGCGTGATCGCGGCCGCCAACCGGATCCGCAACAAGCCCTACAAGTGGGGCGGCGGCCACGGAAGCTGGAAGGACAAGGGCTACGACTGCTCCGGCGCGGTCAGCTACGCGCTCCACGGCGGCGGGCTGCTCAGCACGCCGCTGGACTCGACCGGCCTGTCCCGTTACGGAAGCAGGGGCAAGGGCGACTGGATCAGCGTCTACGGCAACCCCGGCCATGCCTACATGATCGTCGCCGGCCTCCGCTTCGACACCTCCAACACCCGCGGCGACGGTCCGAGCTGGAGCCGCAGCAAGCGCTCCACGTCCGGCAGCTTCAAGGTGCGCCACCCGAGAGGCCTCTAGCGACCGGCCGCCCTCGGGCGAGCACCCTCCCCAGAGGGCCGTTCCGGGACCGACCCCGGGGCGGCCCTCACCCCGTTCCGGGCCCGGCGGCCGGTTCCGGCCCAGCCCGCTTCGTCACACTTCCGGGTCCGCGATGAGCGAGACCTGCGTCCGCATCACCGAGTTCACCGACCCCACCTGCCCGTGGGCCTACAGCGCCGAGCCGTTCCGGCACCGGATCGACTGGTTGTACGAGGGCCGGATCGAGTGGGAGCCGAGGATGGTCGTCCTCGCCCGCTCGCGGGAGGAGCAGGCGGAGAAGTTCACCCCCGAGCAGCACGCGGAGGCGCTCGCGCGGATCGCCGCCGAGCACCTGATGCCGATCGACACCAGGCCGAGGGCACACGTGGCGCCCAGCGTCGAGGCCTGCAGGCTCGTCGTCGCCTGCCGCGTCCACGCCGACCGCAGAACCCTGCGCCGCGCCCTCCGCAGCCTCCGGATCCGCAACTTCCGCGGCGAGAGCGTCGACGATGCGTCGACGATCTCGGCCGCCGGCGCCGACGCCGGGATCGGCGCCGAGCTCGACGGCTGGCTGCAGGATCCCGCGGTGGCGGCGGCACTCGCGGAGGACGAGGAGCTCGCAAGGCGCCCGATGCCGGCCGCCCGCGTCCTCGACCACAAGCTCGCCAACTGGTCGGGCGGGCGCCGCTACACCTGCCCGAGCTACGAGATCACCCGCCTCGACGACGGCGTGACGATCTCGATCCCGGGGTTTCAGCCCTTCGCGGTCTACGACGCGGTCCTCGCCAACCTCGTCCCCGGACTCGACCGCCGGCCTGCGGCCGAGTCCACCGCCGAGGTGCTCGAGTGGCGCCGGTTCCCGCTCTCGACCCAGGAGGTGGCGACCGTCTGCGCGCTGTCGTTCGACCGCGCCCGCGAGGAGCTCGGCCGGATCGCGACCCAGGAGTACGTCGGCGCCGACGGCTTCTGGAGCCTAGACGCGGACGCATGACCGGGACGCCGCGGGTCTCGATCCTCCGTCCGGAGCCCGACGGGGTGCGCCCCGGCGGCGCGGTCGGCTCCGTGCAGGAGGCCGAGATCGTCGTCGGCCGCGACGTCCTCGACCGGATCTGGGGACCCGACAACCTCGAGCTCCTCGCTCGCGCCTACTGGGCGTTCCTGCGCCGGATGTCGCTCGGGATCATCCGCGTCCACTACTCGGCCGCCGCGCGCACGGTGACGGCGTTCGGGCGGATCCCGCTGCTCCGCTTCGGAACGCCGCTGTATGAGACCGGCGAGGGGCACGGTCGGGTCATCTGGCCGATCGAGCGCGGCATCCTCGTCGCCCGCGAGGGGCGCGGACGGGGATCGCTGCGGGTGTCCGTGGAGCGCCTCGACCGCGACGGCCTCGACGACGATGCGGACGCGAGGAGCGACCAGGTGCGCCTGATCGCCCGCGTCGAGGTCGAGAGCTTCCATCCGGGGCTGCGCGGCAGCGGCCGCTTCTCGCGCTTTGGCGCCTGGCTCTACGAGCAGACGCAGCTGCGGATCCACGTGCTGGTCTGCAACGCCTACCTGCGCTCGCTGCCGCGCCTCGACTTCCCCGCGATCGATCGCTCCGGCCTGCCGGGCTCCCGATCGGAGGCGGCGTGACCGCGGCCACGGACGAAGCCGCACCGACCTACCTGATCGCCGGCGCGACCGGCGTCGTCGGCCGGCGTCTCGCCGCCGCGCTCCTCGATGACGGCGTCGCCGTCCGCGCGCTCGTCCGCGACCGCGACCGGGCCCGCGCCATCCTCGGTCCCGACGTCGAGCTCTTCGAGGCGGACCTCGAACGGGCGCCGGACCTGAGCGCCGCGATGGATGGGGTGCGCGTCGCCTACTTCCTCGTTCACATGATCGGACCCGACGGCGACTACTCGCGGCGCGAGGAGGCCGCGGCCGAGACGTTCGCCAGGGCCGCCACCGCCGCCGGCGTCGAGCGCCTCGTCTACCTCGGTGGGCTCGGGCCCGACGAGGGCGGCTCCCCCCACCTCGACAGCCGTCACCGCACGGCCGCGGTGCTGCGGCGCTGGGGGCCGCCGCTGACCTACTTCCGCGCCGCGATGATCATCGCGCCCGCGAGCGAGTCCTATGAGCTCCTGCGGTCGATCGCGGCGCGGCTGCCCGCCGTTCCCGAGCCGGACTGGCTGCGCTC
>CAZTGN010000041.1:12583-14269 GCA_964613275.1 uncultured Conexibacter sp.
GACCTCATCGCCTACCTCCGCACGGCGCCCCGGATCGCCGCTGCGGCGGGGCGCGAGATCGAGATCGGCGGACCCGACGTCCTCCATCACCTCGACGTGATCGCCCGCTTCAGCCGCGAGGCGGGGCGCCGGCCGCCGCTCACCGTGCCGCTGTCCGGCCGGATCGCGAGCCCCGACGTCGTCGCCGCCGGCGCCGCGGCGGTCACCGCGGGGACTGCGGAGGTCGCCGCCGAGATCAGCCGCGGGCTCGCCGTCGACACGTCGGTCCGCGACCCGGGCGGCGCCGAGCTCTTCGACATCCGCCCGGAGCCGCTCAACGTCGCGATCCAGCGCGCCCTCGCCGAGGAGGACGATGTCTGACGTCGTCCGTCGATCGATCGTCATCGACGCCCCGATCGAGTCCGTCTGGGACCTCGTCATGGACCCCGGCCGGCTCGGCGAGTGGGTGACGATCCATCGGGCGGTGAGCGACGTGCCCGCGGAAGGTCTCGAGGCCGGAAGCCGGTTCCGCCAGCGGCTGCGACTGCGGGGGGTGCCGTTGAAGGTCCGCTGGGAGGTCGTCGAGTGCCGGCGGCCGCGTCGGGCCCGCTGGCACGGCGAGGCGGGCGCCGGAGCGACGGCCGAGATCGTCTACGAGCTGAGCGAGGTCGACGGCGGCACCCGCTTCGACTACGAGAACCGCTTCGAGCTGCCCGCCGGCAGGGTCGGCAGGCTCGCCGCGAGCGCGTTCAACGCGGTGTCGGGCGACCGCGAGGCGCGGCGGACGCTGACACGCCTGAAGGCTTTGCTGGAGGATGGCCGCGATGATCGTTGAGGACCGCACCCGCGCCCGGGTCCGGATCGCCGACACCGGCGGCGGCGTCGGCATCGCCTACGAGAGCTTCGGCAAGCCCTCGGATCCGACGATGCTCCTGGTGATGGGCCTCGGCATGCAGATGCTCGCCTGGGACGAGGAGTTCTGCGAGCGCCTCGTGGATCGCGGGTTCCGGGTCGTCCGCTTCGACAACCGTGACACCGGCCTCTCGACGAAGGTCGGAGGCGGTCCGCCGAACGTGCTCGCCGGGGCGCTCGGCCTGACCGGGTCCTCGCGCTACACGCTCGCCGACATGGCGAATGACGCGGTCGGCCTGCTCGACCGGCTCGAGGTCGAGCGGGCCCACGTCGTCGGCGTCTCGATGGGCGGCATGATCGGCCAGACCGTCGCCGCGCGTCATGGTGATCGGATCCTCTCCCTGTGCTCGATCATGTCGGGCCCGGGCGGCCGGCAGCCGAGCGTGATGCCGCGTCCGAGCGTGATCGGGGCGTTGCTGGCGCGGCCGCCCCGGGAGCGCGAGGCCTACGCCGACTTCGTGGCGCGGCTGTTCGCGCGGATCGGCTCGCCCGCCTTCCCGGCCGACCACGAGCGGCTCCGCGAGCGCTCGCTTCTGATGTACGACCGCTGCTACTACCCGACGGGGACGGCGCGCCAGCTGATGGCGATCATGGCCTCGGGCGATCGCAGCGCCGAGCTCCACCGGATCGGCTGCCCCACGCTGGTGATCCACGGCCGCGCGGACAAGCTGATGCCGCCGAGCGCCGGCGAGGCGGTTGCCCGGGCGGTCGCGGGGGCCCGGATCGAGCTGATCGAGGGCATGGGGCACGACCTGCCGCGGGAGCTGTGGCCGCAGATCACGGACGCGATCGCCG
>CAZTGN010000042.1:0-14054 GCA_964613275.1 uncultured Conexibacter sp.
GCCGGCCCGGGGGGACATCGATGCGGCTGAGAGGAGTCGAACCTCCACGGGCCTATTCAGCCCACAAGGCCCTCAACCTTGCGCGTCTACCAGTTCCGCCACAGCCGCGAGGGGCCGCCATTGTAGGCGCCGCCGCGGTTCGTCGCCGTGCCGCGATTGATTCCATCCGCGGGGCCGGGTACTCTGCGAACATGTGTTCCCAGGGCGACCGGCCATTCACCGAGCCGGGCTCGGCCGCCGACCCGATTCCAAGCCGTCCAGGAGGGCGAGTCCGACGATGGATCTGAACCTGACCAAGCGCCAGAGCGAGATCTTCGACTTCATCAAGGGCCACCTCGACAAGACCGGCTACCCGCCGACGGTCCGCGAGATCGGCAGCGCCCTCGGCCTGCACTCGCCCTCGACCGTGCACGCCCACCTCGCCAAGCTCGAGCGGTCGGGCGTGCTGCGCCGCGACCCGTCGAAGCCGCGCGCGATCGAGATCCTCGTCGAGCGGACGAAGCGGGTCATGCGCCCGTCGATCCCGCTCGTCGGCCGGGTCGCGGCGGGCGCCCCGATCCTCGCCGAGGAGAACATCGAGGACCAGCTCGAGATCCCGGCGATGATCGGCGCCGACGACGGCGACTACGCGCTCGAGGTACGGGGCGACTCGATGCGCGACGCCGGCATCCTCGGCGGCGACTACGTCGTCGTCCATCCGGTCGACGATGCCGACGACGGCGAGATGGTCGTCGCGATGCTCGAGGGCGAGGCGACCGTCAAGCGCCTGTTCCGTGACGGGGAGTCGGTCCGGCTGGAGCCCGAGAACCCCGCTTACGAGCCGATCGTCAGCCCCGACGTCGAGGTGCTCGGCAGGGTGATCGGCGTCGTCCGCAAGGTCTGAGCCGGGTCTGCGCAGGATCACGGCTCGTGTGGCGGAGCCGACCTCCCGCGAGCATCGGAGGCGGAGGCCGTCGGACGTGAGCGCAACGAAAGCGGAACCGGTGGCTCCGAGATGTTGCGTTCACCGATCGCCGGGGCTATGCGTGGTGCCGGGGTTCGCCTAACATCGACGCTGCGGGCCAACGCGATCGCGGGGGAGGTATCCCTCGAGGAAAGTCCGGACACCACAGGGCAAGGGCGGTGGGTAACGCCCACCCGGGGAAACCCGCGGGAAAGTGCCACAGAAACACACGGCCGATGGCGCCTCCGGGCGCACAGGCAAAGGTGAAATGGTGCGGTAAGAGCGCACCGGCGCCGCGGTGACGCGGCGGCCGGGCAAACCCCGCCCGGTGCAAGGCCAAGCAGGACCGACGACCCGACCCGGCGAGGTCCAGGTGGGCCGCAGGACCGCGGTGAACGCGGTCCCGGCGGGCTCAGCCCGCCGAGATGGATGGTCGCGCCAGACAGGATCCGGCTTAACGGCCCGCTAAGGAGAGGGCCCCGGGAGACCGGGGCCCTCTCTATTGGCCGTCACGGCCAGGCGTGAAGCGTTGCTGCGAGAGGTCGGAGGCCGACCACGGGAGCCGGCTCTTGACACCCCGGGGGCAGCGGACGCCCGGACGCCCCGCATGCCCCCGGCGCTTGACGCTTCCCGCCGTCAGGCGGCGGCGGGGAGGACCCCGGAGTCGATCTGGTCCTGCGGCAGGCCGGCGGCGTTGGCGATGTGGCTCTGGAACTCCTGCAGGGCGGCCTCGCCGAGCGCCTCGAGGAGCTGCTCGTCGGTCCAGTCGGCCTCTCGCGCCTCCTCCAGCAGGTGATGGGGCGGGTGCCCGTCGGCCTCGATCGTGCCCTTCACGAACGCCAGCAGCGCCGCCTCCTTCGAGTCGCCGGAGGCGAAGCCGCGGGCCTGCGAGATCTCGTCGAGGCCGATGCCGTTGAGCCGCGCCGAGCGGGCGTGCTGGGCGACGCTGTAGCCGTCGCCGCGACGCTCGGCGACGGCGAGGCCGATCCGGATCGCGGTGGCGGGCGGCAGGTCGCCGGCATGCAGCTCGGAGCGCAATCGCGCGAACGCGCGCAGAGTCGCCGGTGAGCCGGCGAGGACGCCGACCAGCTTGGAGACCTCGCCCCCGGAGGTCGTGATGCTCTTCAGCAGGCGATCGCTGCCCGCCGGGGCGGTGAGCTCGTCGTGGATGTCGAAGCGGGCGTAGTCGGTCTTGACGGTCATGGCGGCAACTCCGAGGTCGGTTCGGTCCCGACGGCGCTGCGATCGGGCCTTTACTTTACTTTTAGCCGGTTACTTACCTTGCGTAAGTAGTTATACCGACGACCGCGGCGGCTTGCAAGGCCCGGGTGCCCTCTCCTCTGGGGTCGAACCCTCCCCGGTCAATCCCTCCCCGGCCGGCCCGCCGCGGATAGCCGTCGCGGCGCTAGGGTGCGGCTCCCCACGAAGGAGCCTCTGGCGATGAGCGGCGAATACCCGACCCCGACCGGCCCGCGCACGGCCGACGACGTGATCGCCGAGGTCGAGGAGCGAGACATCCGCTTCGTCAGGCTCTGGTTCACCGATGTGCTCGGTCAGCTCAAGAGCTTCTCGATCAACGCCTCCGAGCTCGAGGACGCCTTCGCCGGCGGCAACGGCTTCGACGGCTCGTCGATCACCGGCTTCAACCCGGTCGAGGAGTCGGACATGCTCGCGGTCCCCGATCCGGCGACGTTCACGACGCTGCCCTGGAGCCCCGAGGAGCAGCCGACCGGCCGCATGTTCTGTGACATCCAGGTCCCCGGGGGCGAGCCCTACGAGGGCGATCCGCGCTGGATCCTGCGCCGCGCGATCGAGCGGGCCCGCGAGATGGGCTTCGACGCGTTCAACGTCGGGCCCGAGCTCGAGTACTTCTACTTCCGTGACGCCAAGCCCGCCGACGGCATCCCCGAGGTGCTCGACGAGGGCGGCTACTTCGACCTGACGACGCTCGACGCCGGCTCCGGCGTCCGCCGCGAGACGGTGCTCGCGCTCGAGCGGATGGGCATCCACGTCGAGTACACCCACCACGAGGTCGGGCCCTCCCAGCACGAGGTCGACATGCGCTACAAGGACGCGCTGGCGATGGCCGACGACTGCATGACCTACCGGATCACGGTCAAGGAGTACGCGCTCAAGAACGGCTGGCACGCGACCTTCATGCCGAAGCCGCTCAACGACGAGAACGGCAGCGGCATGCACGTCCATCAGTCGCTCGGCCGCGACGGCGCCAACGCCTTCTACGACGGCGACGACCCCTACTACCTCTCGCCGGTCGCCAAGCAGTTCATCGCCGGCCAGCTCCGCCACGCGCGCGAGATCGCGCCGCTGTTCGCGCAGTGGGTCAACTCCTACAAGCGCCTCGTCCCCGGCTTCGAGGCGCCGGTCTATCTCGCCTGGTCGCGCCGCAACCGCTCGGCCCTGATCAGGGTCCCGCTCTACCACCCCGGCCGCGAGGCGGCGACGCGGGCGGAGCTGCGCTGCCCCGACCCCGCCTGCAACCCCTACCTCTGCTTCGCCGCGATGCTCCAGGCCGGGCTCGAGGGGATCGAGCACGGCTACGAGCTGCCGGAGCCGATGGAGCAGAACCTCTACCACCTCGGGCCCGAGGAACGGCAGCGGCGCGGGATCGAGCAGCTCCCCGAGAACCTCGGCGAGGCGATCGAGGTCGCGGCCGAGTCGGAGCTCGTCCTGCGGATCCTCGGCGAGCACACCTTCAACCGCTTCATCGAGATCAAGCGGCGGGAGTGGGAGGAGTACCGGGTCCGGGTCACGCCCTGGGAGATCTCGCAGTTCCTGCCCGTGCTCTGAGTTCCTGCCCGTGCTTCTGAGACCCCCGATCCCCCGCCTGGGTCGTCACACCCCGGTGGCTGACGGTTGAGCTGACCACGGCGGTCGTGGGCGGGTGTCCACGGGGGCGGCCCGCGGCTCAATGAGCGGCGCTCGGCTGCCGAGAGGATGGGAGTGTCGGTTCCCGTCCATCGCGGTCGCTTCGGCGCCGAGCAGGCCGAGCGCCTGCTCTGGCGCGCCGGCTTCGGCCCCGCCCCCGGCCAGGCGCATCGGCTCGCCCGCAAGGGCCTGCGGCGTGCGGTCCTCTCGCTGACCCGCCCGCGCGGCAGGGCGCGCCTGCGCGGGCCGGCCCCGCACGACGAGGACGGCCTGCCGCTGGCGCCGCGTGACGCCTGGGGGCACGACCACCTCTGGTGGCTGGACCGCATGGTCCGCTCCGACCAGCCCCTGGTCGAGCGGATGACCCTCGTCTGGCACGACTGGTTCGCGACCGCCGAGGTCGGCCAGGCATCGCTGAACCTGAAGCAGAACGAGCTGTTCCGCAAGCGCGGCCTCGGCTCGTTCAAGGAGCTGCTGCTCGCGGTCACGATCGATCCGGCGATGCTCGTCTGGCTGTCCGGCAACGAGAACGAGGCCGGCGCCCCGAACGAGAACTACGGCCGCGAGCTGATGGAGCTGTTCACGCTCGGAGCCGGCAACGGCTACAGCGAGAACGACGTCCGCGAGCAGGCGCGGGCGCTGACCGGCTGGACCAACGACTGGGACGACAACCTCGGCATGGTCAACTTCCGCTTCGACCCCGAGCGCCACGATTCCGGTCGCAAGCGGATCTTCGGGCAGGCGGGACGGTTCGACTGGAAGGACTCCTGCCGGCTCTGCGTCGAGCATCCCGCCCATGCCGGCTTCCTGGTCGAGCGGCTCTGGTCCTACTTCATCCCGACCCCGCCGCCGAAGCGGACGCTGCGCGAGCTGAAGGCGTCCTACCGTCGCGAGGGCAAGATCCGGCCGCTGGTCGAGGCGATCCTCATGCACCCGGCCCTCTATCAGGGGCCGCGCATGGTCAAGCCGCCGATCGTCCAGATCGCCGGCATGCTGCGTGCCCGCCGGACCGGGATCGAGACCGATTCCTGGACCTGGATCGCCGACGAGGCAGGCCAGCGCCTCTTCCGGCCGCCGAACGTCGCCGGCTGGGACGAGGAGCGCTGGCTCGACACCGCGCGGATCGGCGGCCGCTGGACCGCGGCCGCCTGGAACACGCGCGAGAACGAGGTCGACGGGGACGATTACGATCCGACCGAGACGGCGGAGCAGGCCGTCGGCAAGGCCCTGCGCTTCTGGGGCAGCCCGACGATCTCGGCGAAGACCCGCAAGGAGCTGCAGCGGTTCGCGCGCCGGGTCGAGGCGGTCGCCACCGACGAGTGGCAGCAGGGGACCTACCGGGCGCTGCGCCAGAACGCGCTGCGGATGCTGATCGTGATGAGCCCGGAGCTGCAGACGTCATGAGCGGTCGGGGAACGGGCCGCTGCGGCTGCCGCGAGTTCACGCGGGCGGAGCTCGCGCGTCGCTCGCTCGCCGAGGCCGGCCGGGGGCTGCCGGCGATCGAGCCCGGGATGCCGGCACCGGCGGGAACGGGGCTGACCCGCCGCTCGCTGCTCGTCCGCGGCGGCGCGCTTGCGCTCAGCGTCTACGGCGCGAGCCTGCTGCGCCCGCAGGCGCTCGTCGAGGGGATCGCCGAGGCCGCCGGATCGCAGGGCAAGGTGCTCGTCTCGGTCTTCCTCGAGGGCGGGATCGACTCGCTCTCGGTGCTCGCCCCGGTCGCCGACGACAACTACCGGCGGATGCGCCCGGCGTTGCGGCTCGCGCCCGGCGACGGCCCGGCCTGGACCGAGGACCCGCGGCTGCAGTGGCATCCGGCCGCGGCGCCGCTTCATCAGCTCCACGGCGAGGGCAAGGTGACGGTCTTCCCGGCGATCGGCTACTCGAACGCCGACCAGTCCCACTTCACCTCGCGTCACTACTGGGAGGTCGGCGAGCTCAGCGCCCGCACCAACACGGGCTGGCTCGGACGGCTGCTCGACGTCGTCGGCAGCAACGACAACCCCCTCCAGGGCCTCTCCCTCGACGGCTCGCTCTCGCCGAGCCTGGCCACCGCCCGGGTCCCGGTCGCGGCGACCTGGGGCCCGCGCTACGACCTCTGGGCGCCCGGCGTCTGGGGTGAGGTCGAGGATCTGATGTTCGAGACCTTCGCCCGTCTCGGGGTGAAGGCCGAGGGCTCCCGCGACAAGCAGCTCAGCGGCGCCGGCCGGGTCGTGCGGCAGGCCGGCACGCTGCGGAGCCAGCTTCAGGCCTTCTCCGGCGAGATCGACTCGCCGGTCGCCTACCCCGACGACGAGCACTTCTCCGAGAGCCTCGCCGGGCTGGCTGCGATGCTCGACGCCGGGATGCCGATCACGGTTGCCTCCGTCGGCGCCCCCGGGGCCTACGACACCCACGACGAGCAGGCCTCGACGCTCGGGGAGGACCTCACCCAGACCTGTGCGACCCTGCTCGCGTTCCAGCGCGATCTCGAGGCGCGCGGGCTCGACGATCGCGTCGTGACGATGGTCTGGTCGGAGTTCGGGCGCCGCCCGGAGGAGAACGGCGAGGGATCCTCGGCCGGCACCGATCACGGCGCCGGCGGCTGCGCCTTCCTGATCGGGACGGCCGCGCGCGGGACGATGGTCGGCGAGTGGCCGGGGCTGGGGACGCTCGACGAGGACGACAACCTGCGCTCGACCTCGGACTTCCGCGCCGCCTACTGCTCGCTGCTCGAGCAGTGGTTCGGCGTCGACGCCGAGGCGGTGATCCCCGGTGCCGGGGGCTTCGCCCGACCGGCGCTGATCGGATGAGGCGACCGGTCGCGCTCGCGGCGGGGCTGCTCGCCCTCGCGGCGCCCGCCGTGCCGGCCGCTGCCGCCCCGGTCCGCGAGCAGGCGCCGGCGCGGCTGCTGGTGACCGGGCGCGAGTACAGCCTGACCCTGTCGCGAGCGAAGCTCCGAGCCGGCGACGCGATCGTCCAGCTCCACAACTTCGGCGAGGACCCGCACGACCTCCACCTGCAGCGGGCGGGCTCCGGCCGGGCGTTCGAGCTCGGCGAGGTCCTGCCGGGCGAGACCGGCACGCTCGAGATGCGGATGCGCCGTCGCTCCACCTATCGGCTCTGGTGCTCGATCGATCCCCACGCCGCACTCGGCATGGAGGCGACGCTGCAGACGAAGGCGAAGCGGCCGCCGCGGCGGCGCTGAGGTCCCGGCCGGGCGCCGACCGTCACCGCCGCCGAGCGCCGGCTCGCGCCGCCAATCGCCGCTCGGCGGTCGTGGAGGGGGCACGGGGACGGAGGTCCCGCTGCCAAGCCGCTAATCGAGCAGTGCCGCGAGCTCGGCGGGCGTCGCGACCGGCGCCTTGCACGTGAAGCCCTCGCAGACGTAGGCGAGCGCTCCCGCTCCCGCCGGGCGGCCGGCGAGCAGCGGCGGCACCGACGCGCCGGCCTCGCCCCCGGCGAGCACCGCGTGCGGCCGGTAGCGGGAGCGGTGCTCGGCGGCCAGCGGTTCGAGCGCATCCGGATCCCCCGTCGGCGCGATCAGGGCGACCTCGGGGGTCGGCGCGAGCTCGAGGTCGAGCGCCGTCAGCAGGTAGGCGAGGCCCTGTGGGTGGCGGCGGGCGGGCTCGGCAAGCAGCAGGAGGACGGTGTGGGCGTGCTCCCGCCACTCGCCCTCCCCGCTCAGCGCCGCGAGCCGCAGGAGCCCGTGGGCGGCAGCGGCGTTGCCGGAGGGGGTCGGGTGGTCGTCGAGGTCCTTGCGGCGGGCGATCAGCTCCTCGTGGTCGTCGGCGGTGGTGAAGAAGCCGCCGCGCTCGGCGTCGGCGAAGCGGTCGATCATCGTCCCGGCGAGCGTCCGCGCCTGCTCGTACCAGCCGGTCTCGAAGGTGGCCTCATAAAGGGTGATCAGGGCCTCGAGCAGGTAGGCGTGGTCCTCGAGGTAGGCGTTGAGGTGGGCGCGGCCGCCGTTGTAGGCGCGGAGCAGGCGCCCCTCGTCGTCGCGCATCGAGCCGAGGACGAAGTCGAGACAGCGCCGGGCCGCCGCGACGTAGCGCGGCTCGCCGAGCGCCGCCCCGACCTCGGCGAGCGATGCCGCCATCAGCGCGTTCCAGGAGCAGATCCGCTTGTCGTCGAGCGCCGGCCGGACCCGTTGCTCGCGTGCCGCCAGCAGCGCGGCCCGCGCCTCCTCGAGCCCCGCCGGCGCCGCTGCCGCGAGCCCGCCGGGCAGGTGGAGGACGCTGCGGCCGTCGAGCTGCCCCTCCTCGGTGATCCCGAGGTACGGCAGCACCCCGGCCGTCGCCGCATTGAGGCCTGCCGCGGCGAGCGCCGCCTCCGCCTCGGACGGCGTCCAGGTGTAGAAGCGACCCAAGACGCCGTCGGAGTCGGCGTGCTGGGGGGAGTGGTACCCCCCCTAGGGGGCCGGCCAGTCGAGCAGCGCCCCCCACCAGATGCTGACCGCGACCGCCCGGTAGCGCTCGTGGCCGAGCTCGAGATGGGCCCGCAGGTAGGTGCGGGCGAGCAGGGCGTTGTCGTAGAGCATCTTCTCGAAGTGGGGGACGATCCAGCCGGCATCGACCGCGTAGCGGCTGAAGCCGCCGCCGAGCTGGTCGTGGATGCCGCCGGCCGCCATCGCGTCGAGCGTCAGCTCGACCGGCGGGTGGACGCCGCGGGCGAGCAGCAGGTCGAGCGCGCTCGCGGGCGGGAACTTCGGCGCCCCGCCGAAGCCGCCGTTGACCTCGTCGAGCGCGGCGAGGAGCGCGTCGGTGGCGGCGGCCGGGATCGAAGCGTCGAGCTCGTCGGAGGCCGCGGTCATCCGCCCGATCGCGCCGAGCTGCTCGCGGGTGCGGCCGGCGGCGGCGCCGATCTCGTCGCGACGGGAGCTCCAGGCGGCGACGACCGCCTCCAGGACCATGCGAAAGCTCGGCAGTCCGTCCCGCGGCTGCGGCGGGAAGTAGGTGCCGCAGTGGAACGGGACTCCGTCGGGATCGCAGAACGCGGTCAGCGGCCAGCCGCCGCCGCCGGTCATCCCCTGCAGCGCCTCCATGTAGATCGCGTCGACGTCGGGCCGCTCCTCGCGATCGACCTTGACCGGTACGAAGTGCTCGTTCATGTAGGCCGCGGTCTCCTCGTCGGTGAACGACTCCCGCTCCATCACGTGGCACCAGTGGCAGGCCGCGTATCCGATCGAGACCAGGATCGGGACCCCGCGCTCGCGCGCCAGCGCGTTCGCCGCCGCCCCCCAGGGGAGCCAGTCGACCGGGTTGTCCTTGTGCTGGAGGAGGTAGGGGGAGGTCTCGCGGGCGAGTCGGTTGGCCACCGCCGAATGGTTAGCAGCCCTGCTCCCCGGGCTCGAGGCCGGGATCCTCGAGCTTCTCCCAGGCCCGGGCGAGGCACTCGAGGTCGTCCCGGCCGAGCCGGCTCACGAAATGCTCGCGGATCGCGGCCAGGTTGGTCGGCCGGGCCTGACGGAACTTCTCGGCGCCGGCGTCGGTCAGCCGCGCCCAGGTGCCGCGACGGTCCTCCGAGCAGGTGTGGCGCTCGACCAGCCCGCGGGCGACCATCCGGTCGACGAGCCGGGTCAGCCCGCTGTGGCTGATCAGGATCCCGTCGGCGAGCTGGCCCATCCGCATCGACCGCTCGGGCGCCTCCGCGAGCAGCAGCAGAACGGCATAGAAGCCGTGCGAGACGTCGTGCTCGCGCTTGAGCCGATCGTCGATCGCCGCCGTGATGTCGCGGTGGGCCGCCAGCATCCCCTTCCAGGCGGCGAGCTCGCGCCGGTCGAGCTGACGCGAGTCGGGGCGGCTCGGGGTCCTGGTGGGGGCGCCCATGGGCCGATTCTACCCGAGATGGTTGACAGTGCAACCATAATTGAACGATGAGCCGAGAGGAGCGAGCGCCGATGAGCCTCGAGGGAATCCACCACGTCACCGCGATCACCGCCGACGCCCAGGACAACATCGACTTCTACGCCGGGGTCCTCGGGCTGCGGCTCGTGAAGAAGACGGTCAACCAGGACGAACCGAGCGTCTACCACCTCTTCTTCGCCGACGAGCGGGGGCGGGCCGGCTCCGACATCACGTTCTTCGAGTTCCCCGGCGCCCCGCGTGGTCGGGCCGGGGCCGGAATGGTCCACACGGTCGTCTGGCGGGTCGGCTCGGCGGCCGCGCTCGACTTCTGGGCGGACCGGCTCGGCGCCGAAGGGATCGCGGTCGAGCGCGACGGCGACGTCCTCCGTTTCGCCGACCCCGAGGGGCTCGCGCACGAGCTGCGGGTCAGCGACGTCGGCGACGAGCCGCTCGTCGCCGCGCATCCCGAGATCTCCGCCGAGCACGCGCTGCAGGGGTTCGAGGCGGTGCGCGCCTACGCGGCCGATCCGGAGGCGAGCGCCGGCCTCCTCACCGAGCTCGGCTTCAATGGCGGAGGCGGCGACTGGGAGGCCCGTGGCGATACCCGGGGCGGCCGGGTCCACTACGACGTCCCGCCCCGCGAGCGCGGCATGCAGGGCGCCGGCACCGTCCACCACGTCGCCTGGGCATCGACGCCGGAGGAGCACGAGGCCTGGCGCGAGCGGGCGATCGCCGGCGGCGCCCGGCCGACCCCGGTGATCGACCGCTTCTACTTCAAGTCGATCTACTTCCGCGAGCCCAGCGGCGTCCTCTTCGAGATCGCCACCCTCGGCCCGGGCTTCGCCGTCGACGAGCCGCTCGAGCACCTCGGCGAGAAGCTCTCGCTGCCGCCCGACTACGAGCACCTGCGCGAGCGGGTCGAGGCGAACCTGAAGCCGGTGAGCAGCCCGCGCCGGCGCGCCGGGAGCTGACGCTCAGGAGACGTCCCGGCGCCGCAGCCGGACCAGGCCGAGGACGATCGGGACGACGACCCAGACGAGCGTGGTGGTCGCGATCTCGTCCCAATCGGGGTGTCTTGCGTCGTTGAGGGTCGACCACGAGTACGGATCGACCCAGGCGACCGCCGACTCGACGTCGGTCGAGATCGCCGCGATCGCGGCGACGAGGATCGGCGCGGCGAAGTTGAGGACGATCGCCGCCGGCGAGCTCATCAGGATCGCGGCGAGGCCGAAGCCGAACAGGAGCGCGAGGAGGTCGGCCAGCACCGCCTGGGCGGCCTCGGCGGTCGGGATCTCGAAGCCGCCGCCGCCGATCGCGGCCCCGAGCGCCGCCAGCGCGAGGCAGAGGACGGTGAAGGCGGCGAGCAGGGCGAGAAGGGCGAGGAGCTTCGCCGCCATGACCCGCTGTCGGGCGGGGACCAGCGTGAACGTGGTCAGCGCGGTCCGCTGCGACCACTCGCCGGTGACGAGCAGGATCGGGACGATCGGCATCTGGATGGCGGCGGCGATCATCGCGTCCGTGAACAGCTCGCCGAGGTCCCGTTGGTTGGGGCCGGCGCCGAGGACGTTGACGACGATCGAGCCGACCGCCGAGAGGGCGGTCAGGATCAGCAACCACATCGCGGCGCGCGTGTCGACCATCTTCCGCGCCTCGACCCGGCCGAGGCGGACCAGTGACGGTCGCTCCGACCGGTCGGTGATCGAGCCCATCAGTCGCGCCCCCCTTCGCCCCCACCCGTGGTGAGCGAGAGGAAGAGCTGCTCGAGCCCGGTCCCCTCGGCGGGCCGGAGCTCGCTCAACGCGACCTGGGCGGCGAGGGCGGCGCGGCCGACCGCCTCCGGCTCCGCGTCGGCGATCAACCCCTTCTCCGTGGCGGTCGCCCCGATCCCGGCCGCGCCGAGCGCCGCGGCGAGGCGCTCCGGCTCGGGGCTGCGGACGAGCGTCCCGGTGCCGGCGAGCAGCTCCCGCTTCGATCCCGAGGCGACCAGCCGGCCCTGGTTGATCAGCAGGAGATGGTCGGCGAGGGCCTCGACCTCGTGCAGGAGGTGCGAGGAGAGCAGCACCGTGCCGCCGCGGTCGGCGAAGTGGCGCAGCAGCTCCCGCATCCAGTTGATCCCCGCCGGATCGAGCCCGTTGGCGGGCTCGTCGAGGATCAGCACCTCGGGCTCGCCGAGCAGCACCTGCGCGAGACCGAGCCGCTGGCGCATGCCGAGCGAGTACTGGCCGACCCGGCGCCGCGCCGCTGCGGGATCGAGCCCGACGAGCGTCAGCGTCTCGTCGATCCGGGCCGGATCGGCGCCGATCGTCCCCGCACACAGGCGCAGGGTCTCGTGGCCGCGGCGACCCTCGTGCTGGGCGCTCGCGTCGAGCATCACGCCGACGTGGCGGGCCGGGTTGGCGATCCGCCGGTAATCGGTTCCGAGCACGGTGGCCGCACCGGCCGTCGGCGCCGTCAGCCCGCAGATCATCCGCAGCGTCGTCGACTTGCCGGCGCCGTTGGGGCCGAGGAAGCCGGTCACCGTCCCGGGCTCGCAGCGGAACGACAGGTCGCGCACGGCGGTCTGCGCGCCGTAGCGCTTGGTCAACCCGCCGGCCTCGATCATCGCGTCGCGGGGACCCAGCCGGCCGGGAACGCGCCGGCCGGGATCCGGCCGGGGTAGTCGGGGAACCAGCGCGTCGCGACCCGCGCTCCCGGGTGGCCGGCGAGCAGCGGCTCGAGGTCGCCGACGGTCATCAGCACCCGGATCGTCGAGCCGATCTGGAGGTCGGCGGCGTTCGGCGCCTCGCCGCCGATGACGCCGCCCGCGGCGAGCTCCGCGACGTGATCGAGCAGTCCCGGCAGGCCCGCGAGGTCGGCGGCGAGCCGCTCGGCGCTGATCCCGTGGTACCTCCAGGTCGCGCGGGCGAGCCGGATCGCGAAGTCGGTTCCGGCGGGGTCGAGAGCTTCGCCGCCGCCGTAGGTGCCGAGCGCCTCGGGCCGGAAGTGGAGGGCGCCCCAGGGCAGGCGCCGGCCGAGGTCCTGAAGCTCCTCGTCCCCCCAGCGGTCCGCATCGCGGACGGCATCGGCGATCGGCTCCGGATACAGCGCCGGCTCGGGAGCCAGCTCCTCGAGCCGGGCGAAGATCGGCCGCGATCCGTGCACGGGCTCGCCGTCGACCACGATCCCGGGAACGGTCCGGTTGCCCTTCCCGTAGATCTCCTCCATCTGCTCGTTGTGGCGACCCATCTCCATCTCGACGCGCTCGAACTCGAGGCCCTTGAGGCGGAGCGCCACCTCGGCCGCGAGCGAGGGATGCGACGGCGGCAGGCCGTGCAGGGTGATCTCGGGGGCGGCGCTCACCGGCGGGACTCTACGTCTGCGGCCGGTCCGGTGCCGTAGCGGCGGATCGCCCCGCGGTAGGCGCCGAAGGCGGGCTTGCGGGAGTAGTCGTCGCGGAGCAGCCCGACCGCGTCGAAGAGCCCCGGTCCGTCGCCGACGTTGTCGCGGAGGTTGAACCAGCGGTAGTCGCTGACCCCGAGCGTCCCCGACCAGCGGTGGACGGAGCGAACCGTGGACTCGAGGGCGGCGCGCTGGCCCGCCTCGTCGCGGCCGAGGTTGGTCACGTAGCCGTTCTCGGTCACCCAGAGGTCGGTGCGGGGCCCGATCGCCGCCTTCGGCAGGTAGCAGCGCCGCATCAGGGTCAGCGCCTTGACCGTCTCGGCGCCGGCGCTGGAGTTGGAGGGGATCGCCGGCGGCACGACGAGGCCGGGGTAGATCTGCAGGCCGACGTAGTCGAGCGCGCGCCGGAAGCGCGGCGTGGCCCGGTGGCCGATCTCCTCCCAGAACTCGCGGTCGGAGGCGGGCAGCCAGCGCCAGGCGAAGGAGAAGCCGAGCTCGATGTCGCGGCGGCCGATCGCCCGCAGCTCACGCTGGGCGGCGACGATGCCGCGGACGATCGCTTGGCGAACGCCGGGAAAGCTGCCGTCGGATGTGTTCGGGGAGACGTTGAAGTTCGCCTCGTTGGTGATCGAGAGGGCGACGACGGAGGGCCGACGGCCGAGGATCCGGACCGCCCGTCGCACGTAGCGGCGCCAGGCGCGCATGTCTCCCGCCCTGCCCTCGGGCGGGTGGTAGCGGACCTGCAGCTCGCTCGCGAAGCCGGCCGCCGCGAAGCGGTCGACGATCCGCGCGTAGCGCCTGATGCCGGCGACCCCGTCCGCCCAGAACATCCGGTTGAGGCGGAGCACGAGCGCGCGCCGCGGCGGCTCGAGCTCGCGCAGGCGTTCGATCGCCGCCGCGCGATCCTCGGGGACCGGCTCGATCTGCACGGCGCCGGCGCTGCCGGCGGCGAGCGGCGTGACCCCGAAGCGCAGGCGCTCGGCGGGGCGGTCGCGGTCGGGATGGGGGTTGCCGAGGCAGTCGCC
>CAZTGN010000043.1:0-14051 GCA_964613275.1 uncultured Conexibacter sp.
TGGACGAGGCCGCGCGCGTCGGCGACGTCGAGCGCCGAGGCGACCTGCTCGACGATCGCGACGGCGCGGCCCGGCTCGAGCGTCCCCGAGGCAACCAGCATCCGCCGCAGGTCGGGGCCCTCGATCAGGTCCATGGTCACGAACAGCAGCCCGTCCTCCTCGCCGGCGTGGTGGATCGAGACGACGTTCGGGTGGCGCAGCGAGACCGCGATCCGCGACTCGGAGCGGAAGCGCTCGCGGAAAGCGTCATCGGCGGCGAGATCGGTCGAGATCACCTTCAATGCGACGACGTGGTCGAGCGCGAGGTGGGTCGCCCTGTAGACCGTGCCCATTCCGCCCCGGCCCGCGATCCCCTCGATCCTGTGGCCGGCGAAGGTGGCTCCCGGATTCAGGTCCGGCATGGGCTCGTTATACCCCGGGAAGGCGGGCGGGCGGGATCAGGCGCGGGTGTCGGCGCCGACGATCGCCGCGAGCCGCTCGATCGTGTGCGCGCGCTCGCCGGCGTCGAGGTGGACCGGAGCACAGATCAGGCGGTCGATGCCGACCGCGGTGAAGCGCTCGATCCGGGCCGCGACGTCGGCCTCCCCGCCGACCAGCGAGGTCGCGTCCACGAGCTCGTCGGGGATCGCCGCGAACGCCTCCTCGCGCTTGCCGTCGAGATAGAGCGACTGGACCCGCAGCGCCTCCTCCTCGAAGCCGAAGCGGCAGGCGAGATCGACGTAGAAGTTCGTCTCGCGGCTGCCCATGCCGCCGAGGTAGAGCAACAGACCCGTGCGGACGACGTTCCGCGCGACCTCGAGGTCGCCGTCGATCGCGACCTGGATCGAAGGGCTGATCTCGAGCGCGGATCGGTCGCGCCCGCCTCTCTCCAGGCCGGCGGCGAGGTGCTCGCCCCAGGTCTCCTCGAAGGCGTCGGCGCTGAAGAAGATCGGGATCCAGCCGTCGCAGATCTCCGCCGCCATCTCCACCGACTTGCGACCGATCGCGCCGACGAAGACGGGGATCTCGTTGCGCAGCGGATGGAAGTTGAGCTTCAGCGCCTTGCCCTGGCCGGTCCCGCCCGCGATCGGCAGCTCGTAGTGGGGGCCGTGGTGCTCGAGCGGCCCCTCGCGGGCGATGATCTCCCGCACGACCTCGATGTACTCGCGGGTCCGTCCCCAGGGCTTCGCGTACTCGACCCCGTACCAGCCCTCCGAGACCTGCGGCCCCGAGGGTCCGAATCCGAACATGAACCGGCCGCCGGAGAGCATGTCGATCGTCGCGCCCGCCATCGCCGCTGCGGCCGGCGGCCGGGCCGGCACCTGCATGATCGCGGCGCCGAGGTTGATCCGCTCGGTCTGGGCGGCGAGCCAGGCGAGCACCGAGACGACGTCGGAGCCGTAGCTCTCAGCCACCCACACCGACTCGAAGCCCTTCGACTCGGCGAGCCGGACGATGTCCACCGCCTCCTGCCCCTGCGGGCCGATCCCCCAGTAGCCGAGGTTGATGCCGAGCTTCGGTGCCACGCCCGGCGGAGCCTATTCGGTTGGACGCCGGCTGCGCCCCGTGCAATGCTCGCTCCGACCCAGAGCCGGATCAGATCGGAGGGCTGCGATGAGCGAGTACACGATCAGCCGCCGCGGCGATGCCCACGACTACATGGAGGGCTACGAGGGCTTCGGCGAGATGCTCTCCTACACGGACCCGCTTCGCGCCGAGCAGGTGGCGCTGACCTGGCGGCGGATGCCGCCCGGGACCGGCGGGCGCGGCAGCTACGGCCATCGCCACCTGACCCAGGAGGAGATCTACCTGGTCACCGCCGGGACCGTGACCTTCAAGATCGGTGGCGACGTGTTCGAGGCGGGGCCCGGCACCGCGGTGCGGATCGCACCCGACGCGCTGCGCTCGATCCACAACGACGGTGGCGTCGACGCCGAGATCGTCCTCTGCTCGGTCCGCGTCGACGACCTCGGGCCCGAGGTCGTCACCGAGGAAGGCTTCTGGCCGGACTGAGGGCGGCGGCATGCCGCTCACCGCAGGCCCTGCTTCATCCTGTGTGGCGATGGCGGCGGAGCCGACAACCGAGGCGCTCGGGCTGAGCGACGCCGAGGCCGCGGAGCGGCTGCGGCGGCTCGGGCCGGTCGAGGACGGGTCGAGCCGGTCGGTGCGCTCGATCGTGCGCGCCAACGTCCTGACGCTGTTCAACGCGATCATCCTCGTCTTCCTGGTCCTCATCCTCAGCCAGGGCCTCTGGGCCGACGCGCTGTTCGGCCTGATCGCGATCATCAACTCGGCGATCGGCATCCGCCAGGAGGTGCGGGCGAAGCGGACGCTCGACGAGCTGGCGCTGCTGGTCGCGCCCCGGGCCGAGGTGATCCGCGACGGTCGCGCGCTCGAGCTCCGCGCCGACGAGGTCGTCCCCGGCGACGTCATCCGCGTCGAGCCCGGCGACCAGCTCGTCGCCGACGGCGAGGTCGCCGCCAGCCGCGGGCTGACGCTCGACGAGTCGCTGCTGACGGGGGAGTCGGACGGGATCCGCAAGGAGCCCGGTGACCGGGTCCTCTCCGGCGCCTACTGCACCACCGGCTCCGGCCGATACGTCGCCGACGCGGTCCGCGGCGACTCCTACGCCGAGCGGATCGCCGGACGGGCGAAGGAGTTCCGCCATCCCCCCTCGCCGCTGCAGCTCGAGGTCGACCGGATCCTCCGGGCCACCGCGATCCTGCTCGTGCCGATGGCGCTCGTGATGCTCGCCGGCTTCATCGTCCGCGGCATCGACTTCACCGAGGCGGCGCAGACGGCGACCGCCGGCCTGATCACGCTGATCCCCGAGGGCCTGGTGCTGCTGATGAGCGTGACGCTGGCGGTCGCCGCGGTGCGGCTTGCCCGGATGGGCGCGCTCGTCCAGCAGATCAGCGCGACCGAGTCGCTGGCCGCCGTCGACACGGTCTGCATCGACAAGACCGGAACGCTCACCGACGGCACCCTCGAGCTCGTCGAGGTGGTGAGCGCGGAGCCCGGCGGCAACGCCGATGCCGAGCGTGAGCTGGGCCTGTTCGCGGCCTCGGCCGGGGAGCGCAACCGGACCCTGGAGACGATCGCCGCCGCCTTCCCCGAGCGGGCGGCCGGGGTGAGGGCCGAGGTCCCCTTCTCATCGCGCTGGAAGTGGAGCGGGCTGACGCTGGACGGCGAGGGCCGCGGCCGCAGCTTCGTGGTCGGCGCCCCCGACGTCCTCGTCGGCTCCGGAGCGATGGAGCTCCCCGAGGAGCTGGGCCGCCGGCTCGAGGCCGAGGCCGGGCGCGGTCGCCGCGTCATCGCCTTCGGCGAGGCCCGGGACGCGCTGCCGGCGGACCCGGGCAGCGAGGCGCCGCCGCGACTCGAGCCGCGCGCGCTCGTCGTCCTCGAGGAGACCCTGCGCCCGGACGCGGCGGAGACCCTCGCGTTCATGCGCGGGCAGGAGGTCGAGCTGAAGCTGATCTCGGGCGACGCGCGACAGACGGTGACGACGGTCGCCCACGCGCTCGGCGTGCCGCGGGACGCCGGCGTCGTCGAAGGCCCGTCGCTCCCCGTGGATCCCGCCGGGATCGCCGCCGCCGCCGCCGAGAACACGATCTTCTGCAGGATCACCCCCGATCAGAAGCAGGCCCTGGTCGAGGCGCTTTCCGACTCGGGAAGATTCACGGCGATGATCGGCGACGGGGTCAACGACGTGCCGGCGCTGAAGCAGGCGCGGCTCGCCGTCGCGATGGGCTCGGGCAGCCAGATCACGAAGGGCATCGCCGACATCGTGCTGCTCGGCGACCGGTTCTCGCTGTTGCCGCGGGCGGTCGCCGAGGGGCGGCGGATCGCCCGCAACATCCACCGGCTCGGCCGCCTCTACCTGACGAAGACCGTGTACGCGGGCTTCCTGATCGTCGCCGCGGCGCTGATCGGCTTCACCTTCCCGTTCCTGCCGCGGCAGCTCACCGCCGCGGCGCTCCTGACGATCGGGATCCCCTCGTTCGTGCTCGCCCTCGCGCCGAGCGAGGGCCCGCTCTACCGGGGCCGGCTGCTACGCGCGCTCGCCGCCTTCGCGGTCCCCGCCGGCGTCGGGATCGGCGTCGGCTCGCTGCTCTCGTTCGCGCTCGTCGACGGGGTCTTCGGGGGCTCCCTGAACGAGGGGCGAACGGCCGCCACGACGACGCTGATCGTGCTCGGCCTCGCCTTCATCCTCCTGCTCGAGCGCGGCCCCGGCCGCGAGCACATCGCGATCCAGGGCTACATGCTCGCGATGGTGACCGCGCTCGGCGGCCTCTATGCGGCGATCCTCGCGCTCGAGCCGGCCCGGGCGTTCTTCGACCTCGAGCTGCTCAGCGCCGGCCAGTGGTTCGTCTGCATGCTCTCGGTCGCCGCCGGGCTCGTCGTCGCGAGCGCCCTCTGGCGCCTCCCCTACGTCCAGCGCCTCGAGCTCGGCGAGGAAGCGGGCGCCACCCCTGCCGCCGGGGGCGGCTGATGGCCGATCACCGGCGAACGAAGATCGTCGCCACGATCGGCCCCGCGTCGCGCTCGCCGAAGATCCTCGAGCGGCTGATCTCGGCCGGCGCGGACGTCTTCCGGCTCAACTTCTCCCATGGCGACGAGGCGAGCCACGCCGAGAACGTCGCCCGGATCCGCGCCGCCGGCGAGCTGATGGGCAAGTGGGTGGGAATCATCGGCGACCTGCCGGGGCCGAAGCTGCGTCTCGACGAGGTCGCGAACGGGTTCGTCGAGATCGAGGCGGGCAGCGAGCTGACCCTGACGACCGACGACGCGACGATCGGCTCGCGCGAGCTGCTCTCGGTCGGCTGGGACGGCCTCACGGCGGCGGTCGACGAGGGCGACCCGATCTACCTCGCCGACGGCCGCGTCCGCCTCCGCGCGCTCGAGGTGGAGAGCGACGCGATCCGCTGCGCGGTGGAGGCCGGCGGCAGGGTCGCATCCCACCAGGGCGTCAACCTGCCCAGCTCGGGGTCGGAGATGCCCGCGGCAGGGCTCACCGACATCGGCTGGGTCGATTTCGCCGTCGATCAGGAGATCGATCTCCTCGCGGTCTCGTTCGTCCGCTCCCCGGAGGACCTCGAGCCGGTCGCCGAGCGGCTCGCCGAGCGCCATTCCGACATCCCGCTGATCGCGAAGATCGAGAAGCCGCAGGCCGCCGAGCAGGCCGAGGAGATCATCGACGCGGCGACGAGCGGCATCATGGTCGCCCGCGGCGACCTCGGGATCGAGCTGCCGATCGAGGCGGTGCCGGCTACCCAGAAGCGCCTGATCCGGCTCGCCGGCAGCAGGTCGAAGCCGGTCATCACCGCGACGCAGATGCTGCACTCGATGGTGACCAGCGACCGTCCGACCCGGGCCGAGGTGACCGATGTCGCGAACGCGATCTACGACGGCACCGACGCCGTCATGCTCTCGGCGGAGACGGCGATCGGCGACCACCCGGTCGAGGCGGTGGCGACGATGGACCGCGTCGCGCGCGCCACCGAGCAGGACCTGCCCTACGGCGACTGGCTCCTGCACCGGGTCGAGATCGGCGGCGATGACGTCGCGACCGCCGTCGCCCAGGGAGCGGTCGGCTCGACCTACCGGCTCGGCCTGGCCGCGATCGTGGTCCCGACCCAGAGCGGCCGCACGGCGCGGATCGTCTCGGCGTTCCGGCCCGAGCTGCCGATCCTCGCGATCTCCCCGCGCGAGGAGACCGTGCGCCGCCTCAACCTCCTGTTCGGCGTCCGTTGCGTGCTGCACGACCAGTGGGGCGAGCTCCGCGAGCTGCTCGCCGACAGCGCGATGATCGCCCGCCGCGAGGGCGTGGCCAAGCCCGGCGAGCTGATCGCGGTCACCGCCGGGCTCCCCGATCAGGAGCTCGGCACGAACCTGTTCGAGATCCACCGGGTCCCGAGCTGACTCCGGCTGAATGCTCCGGGCTGCGCCCTCCGGACCGGACGGCCGGCGCGCAGCTTCGTGACGGGATGACATGTGTGTTGGGCCCAGCCGCGGGTGGTGATGCTCCGGGCCGGGGGTGGGCTGCCGTAGGCCCGCGAACGGTGCGTGGCCGATTACCCACCTGGAAGGGCGGAAATCGGCCACGCGGCCGTCCCTGAACACCGGGCGGGAAGTCATGTGTGTCGTGCCTGACCGGATGCTTCGGCTGGCCGCAGGCGGCGCACTGCCTCCGGCGCCCCCGCAGGGCGAAGCCCGAGGAGGCGCCGTGATCTCAGCGCCGCCGCAGCCCCGCCGACGGTCCGGCGGAAGCGGACGCGCAGCGGAGCATTCCGCCGGGGTTGTCTATGCGCGGGGATGGGCGTCGACACGGCGCACCCACTCGTCGAGGAGCGGATGCTCGTCGGCGCGTAGGAGCTCGACGAGGATCGCGTGGAAGCGCTCGGTGTCGCCGACGGCGGGATCGAGGACCGCGTACTTGAGGAACGGAAAGACGCAGACGTCGACGATCCCGAGGCTGTCACCGTCGAAGTAGGGCCTGTCGGCGAGGAGATCGACCAGCCATCGGCTCCAGAGGCTCGAGCGGGAACGGAGCGCGTCGCCATCCGGCGGCTCCGGCCCGTCGAGCGCGTTCGGCGGCCCCTTCCAGACGCGATCGAACCAGTCGACGGTGATCAGCGCCGCCGCGCGCTCGACCTCGCCGGCGGGGATCAGGGCGGGCTCGGGCCGCTCCGCCTCGAGCCGCTCGACGATCCGCAGCGAGCCGCGGACGACCTCGCCGCCGATCTCGGCGACCGGGACGAGGGCCTGGCCGCTGAGCTCGATCACCGCCGCCCGGTCGTCGTCGTCGTGGTCGACCCACTCGACCTCGACGCCCTTGTGTCCCGCGGCGAGCGCGACCCGCTCGACGTTGGTCGAGAAGGGAACCCGGTGGACCCTGATCACGATCGCAGCCCGTGGTCGCCGAACGGCTCGTCGCGTTCTCGGACCGCCTGCCGGAACCCCTCGGCCCCCGCCCGCCGGGCGAACTCGTGGCCCTCCGGCGTATGCCGGGCGATGCCGTCGAAGAACACGCTCATCACCTGGTTGGCATGGAGGCCCTGGCTCGCGAGCGGCGCGTTGACCGCGAGCTTGTGCATGACGAGCTGGTTGACGGGGAGGCGGGCGACGCGTTCGAGCAGGGCCTCGAAGGCGTCGTCGAGCTCGTCGATCGGGGCCGCCTCGGAGGCAAGGCCCCACGCGACCGCGGTGCTCCCGTCGATCGAGTCTCCGGTCAGAAGCAGCCGGCGGGCCCGCTCGAGCCCGATCCGGTGCGCCCACAGCATCGAGGTCGGAACGCCCCAGACCCGGGCCGGCGGGTAGCCGATCTTCGCCCGGTCCTCGGTCACGATCAGGTCCGAGCAGAGCGCCATGTCGGTGCCGCCGGCGACGCAGAAGCCGTGGATCCTGCAGACCACCGGCTTGTCGGAGTGGAACAGCGACATGAATCCGCGCAGGTTGCGCGACATCATCTGGAAGTCGAGGACGGGATCCCAGATCCGCTCCGGATCGTGGTTGGCGGCGACCGTGGCCCGGTCATCGGGGCGGCCCGTGCCGCTTTCGCCCGCGCCGCCGCCGAACGCCTCCGCCGCGCCGAGGTCATAGCCGCCACAGAAGCCCGCGCCGTTGCCGGCGAGCGCGATAACGTGGACGGCGGGGTCGAGGTTGGCCTCCTCGACCGCGGCGGCGAGCTCGGCCGGCATCTCGAGCGTGATCCCGTTGCCGCGCTCGGGCCGGTCGAGCGTGATCCGGCCGATCCGGCCCTCCACCGTGTACGTGAGCGTCCGCGGCTGCCCCATCCGACCTGCAACGTACCCCTCCGGACGCATCGTGGTCGACGAGCTCGACCAACCCACGTCATCGGTGGGTTTCGTCGAGCTCACCGCAGACCGGCGGCTACCCGCGATGCGGCACGGCAGCGGCGCCCTAGGAATCGAGCTGGTCGATCGTGCAGGCCCCGGGGGCCTTGTCCTCGCGCCAGCGGAGGATGCGGGCGCCGTGGCGGATGCGGCCGGCGCTGACGTGGTCGAAGCCGACCTCGATCACCAGCTCGGGGCGGAGCGAGACCCACTCGAGGTCGCGGTCGCCGGCCCAGCGGCTCGGGTCGGCGGAGCCCCGGTCGCCGGTCTCATACGGGGCCAGGGTCTTGACCAGCTCGCGCTTCTCGGCCGCCTTCAGCCCCGAGGTGTGGCCGACGACGCGGAGCTCGGCGCCGTCGTAGAGGCCGAGCATCAGCGAGCCGACCGTGTCGGGCTCCTTGCCCGGGCGCCAGCCGGCGACGACCGCGTCGATCGTGCGCAGGCGCTTGATCTTGACCATCGCCGTCCGCTTCCCGGGCAGATACGGGGAGTCGAGCCGCTTGGCGATCACGCCCTCGCCGCTCTCGAGCCAGGGGGCCGCCGCGTCGGCGTCCAGCGTGAGCGGGGTCAGCTCGATCGTGCCCGCCGTCCAGCCGCCCGGTCCCGCCTCGACCGCCCCGGGTGCCCCGGAGACGAGCTCGACGAGCGCGGAGCGCCGCTCGGCGAACGGCACGTCGATCAGGCTGCGCCCGTCGCGGGCGAGCAGGTCGAAGGCGCGGTAGCGGGCCGGGATCTCCGCCGCGAGCCGGTTGATCCGCGAGGCGGCCGGGTGGATCCGGCTCTGCAGCGCGTCGAAGACCTCGGCCCCGTCGTCGTCGAGGATCACGAGCTCGCCGTCGAGGACGTAGTCACCGGGCGGAAGCTCGAGCTCGGGGAAGTAGCGACCGAGCGGCTTGCCGCCGCGCGACTGGACGAACGGCTCCTCGTCGCCCGCCCGGAAGACGAGGGCCCGAAAGCCGTCGTACTTGGGCTCGTAGGCCCAGCCGTCGCCGCTCGGCAGGCCCTTCGCCGAGCGGGCCAGCTGCGGCTCGAGCGGCGGTTTCGGGGCGGCGCTCACCGGAGCGTCCGCACCTGCGGCTCCTCGTCGGCCGGGATGCCGTTGAGGGCCTTCGCGACCCCGACCACGTCACCCTGGTTGTAGTAGTCGACGGCGATCAGGTTCGGCTCGAGGCTGCGGACCCGTCGGCAGACCCTGGCCCGCTCGAGCAGGACGTCGAAGGCGTTGATCTCGCCCTGCAGCCTGGGGTCGCGGGGCACCTTCTCGATCCAGTTGTTGATCTGAAAGAGCGGGTTGTCGGGGTCGCCACGGTTCTCCCGGCAGCTCTTCGGACCGGTGATGGCGTCGACGTTCTCGAACGTGTACGGCGTCTCCTGGATCAGGTCGAAGGCCTGTCCGTACCAGGGAAACTTGCCGCCGCCGCCGTCGTGCTCGGCGAGGAGCAGCAGCCGCTTGTCGCGCTCGATCAGCTGCCCGAGCGTCGGCGGCACCGTGCCCGGCGCCGGGGGCGTGTACGCGTAGTGCACGAGCCCCGCCCGCTGGAACGCCTGCGCCGTCTCCTCGGGGCTGACGTAGTCCTCGATCACGATCGCGAGGAGCTCGTCGGGATGGGTCCGCAGCCACTCGTCGATCTTCGCCAGCGCGGTGTCGAGCTTCGTCGCGCCGAGCTCGCAGAGCACGTGGCAGAGGTAGGGCTGGGCGTTGCCGTGCGGCTCGTCCCCGAAGGCTAGCCTCCCGACCAGATCCTCGGCCCGCTGGACCGTCTCCTCGCCGAGCTCCGCGACGACCTCCTGGCGCGTCTTGCCCTCACGGGCGAGGTCGGTGATGACGCCGCCGAAGCCGCGCTCGGCGCCCGCCCCGCCCCGGGGGGTCCCGTAGTGGGTGTCGATCAGCAGGCCGCGGATGCCGTCGTCGAGCTGGCGGCCGATGCCGTAGCGCTGGTTCGGCAGGAACCAGCCGGGCTCGGATGCGGCCGACATCGCGTTGTGGGTGGCGGGGATCGTCACCTGGTCGATCCGCTTGCCGCAGAGCTGCGGGTAGCCGTTACACGCCTCCGGGGCGCCCGGAGGCCTCGCCTGCGATCGCTTGTCGGAGCCGAGGGCGAGCACGATGACGACCGCGCCCGCGATGACGGCCGCGACGCCCGCGAGCCGCATCGGCACGACCCGGCGCCGGGCGGCGCGCGACTCCCCCGCGGGCACGACCGGGGCGACGATCGCGAGAACCTCGATGATCGCCACGTAGATCAGCCAGGCGCCGGCGGCGACCGCGACCAGGCGCAGGGACAGCTCCGGCTCGACGACGAGGAGCAGGCCCGCGAGCCCGATCCCGATCCCGCGCAGGACGCCGAGAGCCGGCCGCCTCGGGTGACGCCGGGCCAGCTCCGCAGCCCGGGTGAGCGGCCGCAGCGGATCGACCGCGCCGTCGTCGAAGCGCGCGGCGGCCGCGAGGATCAGGGCGAGCAGCCCGATCCCGATCGCCCACTCCCCGAGGTCGCCGAGCACGGCATCCCAGGCGGCGGAGGCGGCGTCCCTGTAGAGCGGGTCGGCGATCCGGGCGAGGGCGAGGGCCCTGCCGGCGATCAGGATGATCAGGCCGGCCGCGGCGGCGATCGCGACCGCGACCGCCGCCCTCTGCACCGCGGTGCGCCGGACCGGCGCCACGATCACCGAGAGGGCGAGTAGCAGCAGCGCCACGAATGGCAGGACGACCCCGAGGACATCGACCTCGTGGACCCAACGCAGCGGCGTGATCGTGATCCTGCTCCCGAGGATCGCCGCCTTGACGTCGTTGACCTCCTTCGGCAGCGACCTCCGGACCTCGGGGTTGAGGGCGTCGAGGGCCTTGGCGGCGATGACCGTCGCGTCGGTCAGGTTGAGCAGGAGGGTGTTCGGCGATCGATTGGCGAGCTTGGCGTCGATCGAGCGGACGGCCTCGGCGAAGGCGGCCTTCGCGGGCGGGGTACCGAGGGCGGAGACGACGATCGACTCGACCAGCGGCCGGGCGTTGACGAGCTCGCCCGACCCCGAGTCGACGATCCCGTCGACGATCGGCTGCGCGATCGCGAGCCTCGCCCGCTCGTCGCCGAGAGCCGCCTTGGAGCGATCGGCGAGGTTGTCGGGAACGAAGATCTCCTGGCGCGCGTAGAGGAGGAAGCCGCCGACGAGGGTGACGAGCGCGCCGAGCGCGGCGAGGGCGATCGACCAGCGGCGGCTACGGGGCCGTCTGGAGGGCTCGCTTGCCATCCCCCGATTCAACCAGCGTCGGCGGCGAGGCGGGTTCTACCGTTGCGGGCGTGAACGCCGCCGCACCGGCCGGTGCCGACATCTGCGTCGTCGGCGCCGGCATCGTCGGGATCGCGACCGCCCGCGAGCTTCAGCGCCGCCACCCCGGCGCCGACGTCGTCGTGCTGGAGCGTGAGCGTGAGATCGCCGCGCACCAGAGCGGCCACTCCAGCGGCGTCATCCACGCCGGGATCTACTACCCGCCGGGCTCGCTGAAGGCGCGACTCTGCGTCGAGGGCGCCGCCCGCCTCTACGCCTACTGCGAGGAGCGCGGGATCCGGGCCCGGCGCGACGGCAAGGTCGTGGTTGCCGCGACCGCGGCGGAGCTGCCGCGCATCGACGAGCTCGAGCGCCGCGGCACCGCCAACGGGGTCCCGGGGCTGCGGCGGATCGACCCTGCCGAGCTGCGCGAGATCGAGCCGCACGCAGCCGGGCTCGCGGCGCTGCACTCGCCCGCGACGGGGGTCGTCGATTTCCGCGCGGTGACCCGGGCGCTCGGCCGCGACCTCGAGGCCGCGGGTGGGCGCATCGTCACCGGCTGCGAGGTTCGCCGCCTCGCCCCTCTGGGCACGGCGCTCGCGATCGAGCACGACGGCGGCCGTCTCGAGGCCGCGCGGGCGGTCCTCTGCGCGGGGCCGTGGGCGGACCGGCTCGCGGTCGCCGCCGGCGCCGATCCGGACCCGCGCGTCGTCCCCTTCCGCGGCGCCTACCTGCGGCTGCGGCCGGAGCGGACGGGACTCGTCCGCGCGAGCATCTACCCGGCCGGCGACCCCGACCTGCCGTTCCTCGGCATGCACATGACCCGTGGGTTCGACGGCACCGTCCTGCTCGGCCCGACGGCGCTTTTGGCCGGCGCCCGTGACGCCTACCGGCTGCGCCGCGTCGTCACCCGCGACCTCGCCGAGTCGCTGCTGTGGCCCGGCACCCGGCGAATGATGCGGCGCTTCTGGCGAACCGGGCTGGTCGAGCTCGGTCACGCATTCAGCATCGGCTCGCTCGTCGCCGCCGGCCGCCGCTACGTTCCTGAGCTCCGCCGCGCCGACGTCCAGCGCACCTCGCACGCCGGCGTCCGCGCCCAGGCGGTCGCCCGCGACGGCACGCTCGTCGACGACTTCGTGGTGGCGACGACCGAGCGCGCCGTCCACGTCCGCAACGCCCCCTCCCCCGCCGCCACCTCGGCCCTGTCCCTGGCCGAGCTGATCGCCGACCGCCTCGACGCGGCTACGTAGCCTCCGCACGGTTGAAGCCGCAGGCGTTCGAATACGCTCGAACGCGACCAACGAGCCGGGAACGGAGGTGCCGCATGGAGTCGAGCGTCGTCGAGGGGGCGGAGAGCGGCGAGGCCGCGTCCTCGTTCACGAAGTCGCTGCTGCTCGGCGAGATCCACGAGGAGATGGCCTTCCCGTGGCCGCAGCCGGACGCGAGCGAGCAGGACCGGGTCCGCGAGCTCTGCGCCCGCGCCCGCGCGATCGGCTCCTCGATCGATCACCGGAAGGTGGAGGAGGAGCGCTGGATCGGCGACGACGTGATCCGTGAGCTCGGCGATGCCGGGCTCTGCGGCCTCTACGTCGACGAGCGCTACGGCGGCCAGGGCCTCTCGCAGACCGGCTACGCGCGCGTCTTCGAGACGTTCGCGCAGATCGACGCGACGCTCTCGATCATCCTCGGGGTCCACCAGTCGATCGGCTACAAGGGCATCTCCCTGTTCGGCAGCGACGAGCAGAAGGAGCGCTTCCTCCCCGACCTCGCCGCCGGCCGCAAGCTCGCCGGCTTCGCACTGACCGAGCCCGAGGCCGGATCCGACGCCTACGAGCTGCGCTCGCGGGCCGTCCGCCGGCCCGACGGCTCCTGGGTCCTCAACGGCGTCAAGCGCTACATCGGCAACGGCTCCGTGGGCGACGTCTTCACCGCCTTCGCCCGGGTCGAGGTCGACGGCAAGGACCGCCACATCGCGCTGATCCTCGAGAAGGGGATGGATGGCTTCGAGGTCGGTGAGCGCTACGACACGATGGGGCTGCGCGGCAACGACCTCCGCCGCCTCTACTTCAACGACGTCCGGGTGCCGGCCGAGAACGTCCTCGGCGAGCCCGGCGAGGGCTTCCGGATCGCGATGTCGGTCCTCAACAACGGCCGGATCGGCCTCGGCACGGGATCGGTCGGCGCCGCCAAGCGGCTGCTCGACCTGACGATCGACCATACGCGGGAGCGGTGCCAGTTCGGCCGGCCGCTCGCGAGCTTCGAGCTCGTCGAGGAGAAGATCGGCTGGATGACCTCCTACCTGTTCGGGCTCGAGTCGATGGCGTATCTGACCTGCGGGCTCGTCGACCGCGGGGTCGAGGACTACTCGCTCGAGTCGGCGATCTGCAAGGTGGCCGGGACCGAGTTCCTCTGGTATGCGGCGAACCGGTCGCTGCAGCTCGCCGGCGGCGAGGGCTACATGAAGGACCGGCCCTACGAGAAGATCATGCGCGACATCCGCATCTTCCCGATCTTCGAGGGCGCCAACGACGTGATGCGGGCGTTCATCGCGCTCTCGGCGATGAAGCCGGTCGGCGAGCGCCTCTCGGAGCTCGGCGAGATCGGCCTCGCCGACCCGATCGGCTCGATCGGCGTCCTCGTCGACTACGCCGCCGACCGCGTCAGGCGCGAGGTCCGTCCCGAGCGGATCACCCTCGCCCACCCCGAGCTCGGGCGTCACGCCGACGCGGTCGCCGAACAGGTCAAGGACCTGGCCGCCGCGACCGAGTCGCTGATCCGCGAGCACAGGCAGAACGTGACGCAACGGCAGCTCCACCAGAAGCGGCTCGCCGACGCGATCGCCGACGTCTACGCCCAGGTCGCGGTGTTGAGCCGGGTCTCCACGATCCTCGCCGCCGAAGGCGCCGAGCCCCCGGAGCAGGAGCGCTACATCGCCGACACCTTCTGCACCCGCGC
>CAZTGN010000044.1:0-12578 GCA_964613275.1 uncultured Conexibacter sp.
ACGAGGTTGGCGATCTGCTGGCTGACCGCCGACTGGGAGACGTAGAGCACGACGGCGGCGGCCGAGAACGAGCCGTGCTCGGCGACGGCGCGGAGGACGCGGAGGCGCTTCAGATCCAACATATGAGGGCAGCTTATCAACCCTTCAAGGGGAATCTATTGCGCTTATCTGGTGTCTTCGCCACCCTGGAGCCACCAACCCGGCCCGACCCCGAAGGAGGTAGCCATGACCAGCTCGACCGTGATCGCACAACTGCATCTGACCGCCTTCGAGGAGCGCCAGCGCGAGGGGAGCGGGCGGAGCCCCCGCCCGGCCCGCAAGGGGCGGCGCCGGCGCCTCCGACGGCGCTCCCGCGGCAGCCTCGGCGGCTCGCCGCCCGGCGCCGGTGGCCGGCTGCTGCAGCTCTGAGGACCCGTACGGGCGCCCGATCGGCGGCGCCCGTCGGGCGGTCCGGCCAGGACGACTCCTCAGCGCCGCTCGAGCGGCGCCATCGTCAGGCCGGCATCCGCGAGCTGCTCCCAGTAGTGCTCGGCGGGCTCCCGCATCCCGGTCCAGACGATCGCCTGGCCGGTGTTGTGGATCGTGTTGGCGAACGCCATCCCGTTGTCGTAGCTGAGCCCGGGGATCACACGGGCGAGCGTCGCCGCCACGTGCTCGAAGGTGTTGTGGTCGTCGTTGCGGACGATCACCCGCCAGCCGCCGCCACCGGTGCCGGGATCGGACGTGCGCGGTCGTTCGATGGTCTCGGTCGTCATCGCCTGCATCTCGATCGGCCCGGAGCCAATCTAGCGCGCCGATCCAGCGCGGGATGGGACCGGGATCAGGGGTTCGGGACCTGGACGGCGAGGTCGTCGAAGAAGCCGACGGCCTTCTTCTTGCCCTTGACCTTGTGCTTGTTGCCGTAGACGAGGCCGGTGCCGGTCCCCTTCACCTGCGCGGGGTCGGGCGCGTCGTAGGAGACCACGGCCTCGCCGTTGACGCGGCCGGAGATCTTCTTGCCGCGGGCGCGGATCTCGAGCACGTTCTTCTTCTTGATCCCCGCGATCGCGTCGTCGGTGCCCTTCTCGACCACGACCCCGTTCTCGAGCAGCTCCCACTTGCGCGCCTTCGGGATCACCCGGAAGACGTAGCCGTGCTTGCGGCTCGAGCGCACCGAGACCCCGAGGTAGGCGCCCTTGCGGGCTGCCTTGTCGGTCCTGCCGGTCAGCTTCGCCAGCGCCTTGACGATCAGGTCGGGCTGCGTGGAGTCGCCGGCGACCGGCGTCTTCAGCGCGCAGTTCTGCCTGCCCCCCTTGACCGCGACCCCGAGCGCCGACTTCTTGCGCCACTCGCGCTTGCACCTCTTGCCCTTGCCGGACTGCTTGGTGATCGCCTTGTAGCTCGACTTCGCCTTGAAGTTGTTGCTGTAGACGGTGATCCCCGCGAAGGCGGGGACGGCAACCGCCAGCGCGGCCAGGATCGTGACTGTCAGTGCGATTCGCTTGGTCATCTCGGTCAGCGTAGCCAGCGCGACGGACCGCGGGTCGGCCCGGGGGCGGCGTGCCTCGAACCTTGCGAACACTGCTTCCGGGCCGAAGTAGCGGTGCCCGATCAACCCGCGCGCAACCGCTGGTAGCGCTCGAGGCCGGCCCAGACCTGCCGCGGCGGCATCGCCTGCCGCGTCCGCTCGGCGAGCGCCGGCGGCTCGGCGTCGATCCGCCGCTCGAGCGCGTCGAGGAACCGCTCGCGGTCGCGGTCGCGCGAGGCGGCGTCGAGGCGGCCGAGCTCGGCCTCGGCCGCGGCCAGGTGCCGTGCGGTCCCGTCGACGGCCCCGTAGTGGGTGAGAAGCAGCCGCGCCGGTCGCCGCGCCGCGACCGCCCTGATCGAGGCGCGCCAGAGCTCGAGGTCGATGTCGGGTGGCGGGGTCGGCATCCAGACACCGCCTCCCGGCGGGATCCGGACCCCGGCGACGTCACCGACGAATGCGTCGCCGCCGGGATCGACGTAGACGACGTGATGGGAGGCGTGTCCCGGCGCCGCGATCACCTCGAGGCCCTCGACCGTCTCGCCGCCGGCGAGCGGGACGACGTTCGCCGCCGGCACGGGCAGCACCTCTCCCCAGAGCTGATCCATCCGATCGCCGTAGAGGCGGGCGGCGCTTCGCAGCAGCCGCGACGGGTCGATCAGGTGGGGCGCGCCCGCCTCGTGCACGTGGACGCGGAGATCGGGGAAGCGAGCCACGAGCGTGCCGGCGGCGCCGGCGTGATCGAGGTGGATGTGGGTGAGAAGCAGCTCGCGCGGCCGACCTCCCGGCAGAGCCCCCAGGACGGTGTCGATCGTGCTCGCCGGCCCCGGATCGACCAGGGCTCCGTCGCGCTCCCAGACGCCGATCACGCGGTCGAGACCGAGGTGTCGGGTGTCGATCAGCCGCACGGACGCCACGGCAACGGACGGTATTCACCCATCGGTCGGGACGGCGTCGGCGCACCGGCACGATCCCGCCCGCTGCCCGCCGAGGGCGCCGCGCCGGCGGCGCCGCCCGCCGGGTGAGCCTCCCGCGCCGGCCCGGGGGATCCGCATCGGGCCCCTAGAATGGGACGGCGATGAGCGAGCACCGCCTGCCCGAGCGCGATCGCCCCTGGGTGATGCGCACATACGCCGGCCACTCCGACGCCCGCCGCTCGAACGAGCTCTACCGCCGCAACCTCGCCAAGGGCCAGACCGGCCTTTCGATCGCCTTCGACCTGCCGACCCAGACCGGCTACGACCCCGATGCCGATCTGGCCCGCGGTGAAGTCGGCAAGGTCGGCGTCTCGGTCGCCCACCGCGGCGACATGGAGACGCTCCTGGAGGGGATCCCGCTCGGGGGGATGAACACCTCGATGACGATCAACGCGACCGCCGCCTGGCTGCTCGCGCTCTACGTCGCGGTCGCCGACGAGCAGGGCGTCCCCCGCGCCGAGCTCAAGGGCACGACCCAGAACGACATCATCAAGGAGTACCTCTCGCGCGGCACCTACGCGTTCCCCCCGGAGCCGTCGATGCGGCTGACCGCCGACATGGTCGCGTTCACGGTCAACGAGATCCCGAGCTGGAACCCGATCAACATCTGCTCCTACCACCTGCAGGAGGCGGGGGCGACGCCGGTGCAGGAGATCGCCTACGCGCTCAGCAACGCGATCGCCGTCCTCGACTCGGTCCGCGAGCGGGGTCAGGTCGCCGCCGAGGGCTTCCCGCGCGTCTTCGGCCGGATCAGCTTCTTCGTCAACGCCGGCGTCCGCTTCATCGAGGAGCACGCGAAGCTGCGCGCGATGGCGGCGCTCTGGGAGGAGCTGGGCCGCGAGCGCTACGGGGTCACCGAGCCCCGCTACCTGCGGATGCGCTACGGGGTCCAGGTGAACTCGCTCGGGCTGACCGAGGCGCAGCCGGAGAACAACGTGCCGCGGATCGTCCTCGAGGCGCTCGCCGTGACGCTCGGGCGCGACGCCCGCGCCCGCGCGATCCAGCTCCCCGCCTGGAACGAGGCGCTCGGGCTGCCGCGTCCGTGGGATCAGCAGTGGAGCCTGCGGATCCAGCAGATCCTCGCCAAGGAGACCGACCTGCTCGACTACCCCGACATCTTCGAGGGCTCGAAGGTCATGGACGGCCTCGTCGCCGAGCTGACCGAGGGCGCCCGCGCGGAGATGGCGATCGTCGCCGAGCACGGCGGCGCCAACACGAGCGACGCCGTCGCCTACATGAAGGCCCGCCTGGTCGAGTCCCACCGCGACCGGCTCGCCCGGATCGAGGCCGGCGAGCTCGAGGTGATCGGCCAGAACTGCTTCACCGAGACCGAGGACTCGCCGCTCACCGTCGGCGAGGACGGCGGCATCCTCACCCCCGACCCGGAGGTCGAGCGGGAGCGGATCGAGGCGCTCGCGGAGTGGAAGGCGGAGCGCGACCCGGCCGCGGTCGAGGCGGCGCTGGAGGGGCTCGCGGCCGCCGCTGCCGAGCGGTCGGCGAACCTGATGGGGGCGACGATCGAGGCGGCGAAGGCGGGCGTCACGACCGGCGAGTGGGCGCAGGCCCTGCGCGAGGTCTTCGGCCCCTACCGCGGCCCAACCGGCCTCGACGGCTCCGCCTCCGGCGGCGACGCCGAGCTGCTCTCCGGCGCCCGTGAGCGGGTCGGCGCCGTCAGCGAGACGATCGGCCACCGGATCCGCATCCTCGTCGCCAAGCCCGGGCTCGACGGCCACTCCAACGGCGCCGAGCAGATCGCCGTGCGCGCCCGCGACGTCGGCATGGAGGTGATCTACCAGGGCATCCGCCTGACCCCGGAGGAGATCGCCGCCTCCGCCGTCGAGGAGGACGTCGACGTGATCGGGCTCTCGATCCTCTCCGGCTCCCACCGTGAGCTGGTGCCACGGGTCGTCGAGCTCCTCCGCGAGGCGGGCGTCGAGGCGCCGGTGATCGTCGGCGGGATCATCCCCCCCGCCGACGCCGAGGCGCTCACCGCTGCCGGCATCGCCCGCGTCTACACCCCGAAGGACTTCGACCTGAACCGGATCATGGTCGACGTCGCCGAGCTCGTCGCCGGGCGGATCGCCGCCTCGCAGCCGGCCTGAGCGGATGGAGGGGCGGCCACAGGCGGCGCCGGCCGGGGAGGTCGAGGCTCCGCAGCCGACCGATCGGCTGCAGCGGGCCTGGTCGGCCGTCAACTACAGCACTGTCCCGTTCTGGCTGGCGATGATCGTCGCGCCGCGCAGCCGGCCGACCGGGTGGCTGATCGAACGGGCGGCGCCGCTGCACGCGACGCTCAGCGTCGTCTACACGGCGGCGCTGGCGACCGCGGCGGTGAAGGCCGACGAACGCGTCGACTTCGCGAAGCTCGCCAGCGTCTCCCGTGCCTTCCAGCAACCGGAGGCGATGCTCGCCGGCTGGACCCACTACATCAGCTTCGACCTCTTCGTCGGGAGCTGGATCTGGCGGCGGGCACTGGCCGAGGGGCGGAGCGCGCGTTTGTCGCTCCTGCTCACCTGGTGGGCCGGGCCGGCGGGGCTCGGGCTGTTCGCGGCGCGCAGGCGCCTGCCGCGCTGGCTCGGCTGAGCTCGGGCCCGCGCAAGGAAGCTGACGGCGCCGCGGTCGCGGTCCCGCCGACTTGCCGGACTCGCCACAATTGCAGGGCAGGCATGGCCGAAGAGATGGACAACGACCGCACCGCCTGGCTGCGCTGCTACCGCTGCTGGTCGCAGCGGCTCGAGGCGCAGGTCCACTACGACGCGATCCTCCGGATCGACCCCGAGACCGGCGAGCCCGCCGAGCGGGTGGACGAGGTCCAGGAGTCGGTCGTCCAGTGCCTCGACTGCATGCACGACCAACCCCACCTCGCGGTCGAGGAAGGCCGCGTCGTGCCGATCGAGGACCGCTGGGAGCGACTGGTCGCCGGCACCCCCTGGGTCGCCTCCTGCACCGTCACCGTCGATCAGGACCTGGTCGAGATCTGCTCCGGCCCCGAGGCCGCCGACAGCCTCACCTACGGCGCCTTCGGCGACGCCGGCACGCGCGAGTTCTTCACCCACGTCCGCTTCCACAAGCACGACGAGGAGCGGATCGTCGTCCACCTCCTCGTCGAGCTCTACGCCCGCTCCTCCGACGAGGCCACCGACGTCCTCGAGACCGCCGCCCGCGGCCCGCTCGAGATCACCTCGCTCGCCGAGGAATCCCGCCCGCCCGCCCACGCCCCCGACGAAGCGCACTGAGGACGGTTTCGCCCCCGCCGGCGGTTCGCGGCGGTGGGTGGTCGATTCCCCACATCCTGTGTGGGTTATCGGCCACCGGCCTCCCGCAGGCAGATTACGTCCCACCACGCGTCGCAATCTGCCACGCGCAGCCACCCCGGCCAACGGACGACCCTTCGCCACCTTCCCCTCACCAGCCCTGACCAGCTCCCATCCAACGGTGACGGAAGCGGCGCTAGCCGACACCCAGCGGTGAGAACCGGGCGCGAGCCGAAGCCCGCCCCCCTACCGCACGAACGACTCCTGCGGGTCGAGGCGGCGGATGAACGCCTCGATCAGCCGGATCGCCCCCTCGACGTCTTCGAGGGAGACCATCTCGACCGAGGAGTGCATGTAGCGCAGGGGGATCGAGACGAGGCCGGTGGCGATGCCGCCGCGGGCGACCTGGAGCGAGTCGGCGTCGGTGCCGGTGTGGCGGCCGGAGGCCTCGAAGGTGAATCCGATCCCCTCGGCCTCGGCGGCGTCGCGGAGCAGGTCTGAGACCTTCGGGCTGAGCGTCGAGCCGCGGGCGACGACGGGGCCGGAGCCGAGCGCGTGGTCGCCGTTCTCCTGCTTCGAGATCCCGGGCGCGTCGGTGGCGTGGGTGACGTCGACGGCGATCGCCACGTCGGGGTCGAGCGAGAAGCCGGTCGTCGCCGAGCCGAACAGGCCGATCTCCTCCTGCGACACGGCGCAGCCGACGACGCCGACCGGAACCTCGTCGCCGGCGTCGATCCGGCGCGCGACCTCGAGCGCCACGTAGGAGCCGAGGCGGTTGTCGAGCGAGCGCGAGACGAGGCGGCCGTTCGTCAGCAGGAGCGGCTCGGCGGCGAGCACCGCCGGATCGCCGACGCTGACCAGCTCCAGCGCGCCGTCCTTGTCCTTGGCGCCGATGTCGATGTGCATCGACTTGATCTCGGCCGGCTTCTTGCGGTCGTCGGGCTCGAGCAGGTGAATCGGCTTCTTGCCGATCACCCCCGGCACCTCGCCGTCGCGACCGCGGACGATCACCCGCTGGCCGACGAGGATCTGCGGATCCCAGCCGCCGATCGGCCCGAACCAGAGGAAGCCCTCGTCGTCGACGTGGCTGACGAAGAGCCCGATCTCGTCGATGTGGCCGACGACGGCCACCGTCGGCCGGTCGTCGGCGACGCCGACCGACACGGTCGAGGAGCCGAGCACGTCGGCGCCGACATCGCCGAACGATGCGGCGTCGCGCCAGACCTCGGCCGCCGGCGTCTCGTAGCCGGATGGCGCCGGGACGCGGATCAGCGCGTCGAGGGACTCGGGGATGTCGCTCATTCGTGGTCGCTCCTCTCGGTCGGTCGGCCGTACAGCTTCGCAAGGCGCCGGTGGCGATGGCGGAAGACGGCGCCGACGAGCGCTCCCGCCAGCCGCTCGGCGCCGGGCAGCTGCGCGAGCGGCCGGCGCAGCTCGAAGCGCAGCCGATCGCGAAGCAGCGACCCCGAGCCCGCCGCGACGACCGAGCGCCCGTGCTCCCAGGGGTCGATCGTGAGCATCCGTGACCGCTCCAGGAAGCGTCCCGGCTCGACCTCGACCAGGCAGAGGTCGTCGTACTCGACCGGGATCAAGCCACCGAGAAGAAGCCACGACCGCCCCGCCGGCTCACCCGCGCGCAACGCGTCGATCGTCGCCCCCTCGAGGCCCGGTGGAACGGTCATCCGCAATAGCGGCGCGAGCTCGCGGTTGACGCCGTCGAGCGTGCAGACCTCCCGCCACAAGCGGTCCGGATCGACGGCGAGGCGCACCTCGATCTCGAGCTCGCCCACGGCTTCAGTCGCGCCAGTCCTCGCCGGTCGCCGACGGCGGCCAGCGGGAGGCCGCGACGATCCGCGGGTCGAGCCCGGAGACGGCGGTGGCGATCGCGTGCCGCTCGCGCTGCTTGTCGGCGACGAGCCCCGCGTGCTCGTAGACGCGGTCGTCGTCGGCGTAGAGCAGCCGCGGCATCAGCACCCGCGCCTCGGGATCGGCGAGGCCGGGAACGGCGGCCCCGACCAGGTAGCCGAAGTCGGGATCGCGCTCCCAGCCAACGGCATCGAGCGCCCCGAGCACCGTCGCGACGAGGTCGGCTCCGACCTCGACGCAGCCGGGACGGTCCGGCGGGCCGCCGACGGAACCCTGCTTGACGGCGAGGATCGGGCGGTCGAGGGCCTCGAGCCGCGCGAGCAGGTCGTTGGCCGCGTCGCCCTCGCGCGGGTCGGCGACGTGCTCGAGCCAGAGCAGCACGCCCAGCGGCGGCTCGACCATCGCGACCGGCGCCAGGGTGCCGATCCCGCGGCAGGGCACGACGGCGAACTCGCAGTCGCCGTCGAGCTCGCCCGCGGCGCCGACCGGCGCGCCCCCGAGCCGCTCGACGTCCCCGGCCCAGGCCGGCGGGCCGGCGGGCCGGCCGCTCAGATCGGGACGCCGGGTCGCGTAGGGGTCGGCCACCGGCGGACGGTCGGGCGCCTACTCGCCCGGGTCCCTGCGGGGGACGAGGACCGTCCGCTTGAACTCGGCGACGAGCGTGTTGTCCTGCTTGTAGACGCGGGTGTGGACCCTGACGATGCCGCGATCGGGCTTCGACTGCGACGGCCGCACCTCGAGCACCTCCGACTCGCAGTAGAGGGTGTCGCCGTGAAAGACCGGGTTCGGGTGGCTGAGATCCTCGGTCGCGAGGTTGGCGATCGCCTTGCCGGAGACGTCGCTGACCGACATCCCGAGCGCCAGCGAGTAGACGAGCGGCCCGACGACGACGTTCTGGCCCTGCTGGGACTCACCCGCGTAGACGTCGTTGAGGTGCAGCGGGTGGTGGTTCATCGTGATCAGGCAGAAGAGGTGGTCGTCCGACTCGGTGACCGTCTTCGCCGGCCAGTGCCTGTAGACGGCGCCGACCTCGAACTCCTCCAGGTAGCGGCCGTAGGCGTGGGCGCCCGACGCCTCGCGACCGGCCTGGTCGGTGATCAGCTCGTGGCTCTCGTTGTCGCTCATTGCTCCTCGTTGCGTTGGTTCGGGGACTGCGGGAAGGCTCCGGCGCGCGACGCTCAGCGGACCCGCTTGAGGTTGCCGCGCGCCTCGTGCTTGGCGATGACGCCGCCGAGCAGCCTGATCACGGCGGGCTCGCCGCCGATCCTGACGACGCCGTGCTCGTAGGCGGTGCGCCAGTGGGAGAGGTCGGCGTCGGCGAGGTCGTTGAAGTCGGCCCGCGGCAGCGAGACCTCGATCCGCGCATCCTCGGGCTCCTGCTTGCTGATCTCGGGACCGGGGGCACCGACCCGGAAGACCTGGACGTCGCCGCGCCCGCGCAGCTCGAGCCTGACGACGAGCTTCAGCTTCGCCAGGGCCGGGATCTGCTCGATCAGCCGCTTGTAGGCGATCCCGATCAGATCCTGGGTGATCGAGCTCATCAAGCCACGCCCGGACGCGTAGCGGAGGACGTGGCGCCCAGGTCCGGTCCCGGACACGTGGCGGTGGACGTGGCGCCCAGGTCCGGTCCCGGACACGTGGCGGTGGACCTGGCGCCCAGGTCCGGTCCCGGGCGCGTGGCGGAGGACGCGGCGCTCATATCTTGTTGCGCTGGAGCAGCTTCTTGCCGATCACCATCCGCTGGATCTCCGAGGTCCCCTCGCCGATCAGAAGCAGCGGCGCGTCGCGGTAGAGGCGCTCGATCTCGTACTCCTTCGAGTAGCCGTAGCCGCCGTGGATCCGGAACGACTCCTCGACGCACTCCTTGCCGGTCTCCGAGGCGATCAGCTTCGCCATCCCGGCCTCGAGGTCGGAGCGCTCGCCGGCGTCCTTCATCCGCGCCGCCTTCAGCGTGACCAGGCGCGCCGCCTCGATCTTCGTCGCCATGTCGGCGAGCTTGAACAGGACCGCCTGGTGCTGGGCGATCGGCCTGCCGAACGTCTTCCGCTCCTGGCTGTAGCGGAGCGCCAGCTCGAGCGCCCGCTGGGCGATGCCGACGCCGCGGGCGGCGACGTTGACGCGACCGACCTCGAGCGCGTCCATCATCTGCGCGAACCCCTTGCCGAGCCCGGCCTCCTCGCCGCCGAGAATCCTCTCCGGGGGGCAGCGGTAGCCGCTGTAGACCAGCTCGGTCGACTCGACGCCCTTGTAGCCCATCTTCTTGATCTGCGGCGGCACCGAGAGGCCGGCGTAATCGCCCGTGTTCTCGTGCGCACCCGGCTCCTTCTCGGTGATGAAGCAGGTCATCCCCGTGTGGGGCGGGTCGGCCTTCGGGTCGTTCTTCATCAGCGCGAAGACGACGGCGGAGCGGAGCCCGTTCGTCACCCACATCTTCTGGCCGTCGAGGATCCAGTCGCCGCTCGACTCGTCCTTCTTCGCGGTCGACTTGATCCCCTGGACGTCGGACCCGACCTCGGGCTCCGACAGCGAGAAGGCGGCGCGGATCTCGCCGGTCGCCATCCGCGGCAGGAAGTGGTCCTTCTGCTCGTCGGTGCCGAACTTCATCAGCAGGTAGGAGCCGATGAAGTGGGTGTTGACGACGCCGGAGATCGAGATCCAGCCGCGCGACAGCTCCTCGACGATCATCGCGTAGGTCGTCAGGTCGAGGCCCATCCCGCCGTACTCCTCGGGGATCGTCACCCCGAACAGGCCGAGCTCCTTCATCTGCTCGACGATCGGCTCCGGGAACTCGTCCTCGTGGTCGTAGCGCTCGGCGACGGGGATGATCTCGTTGTCGACGAAGGAGCGCACCATCTCGGTGATCTCCTTCTGGATGTCGGTCTTCTCTTCGAAGCTCGGGGCGTCTACAGCCATGTTCTGAGGGGACTCCTGCGCGGGTCTGGGGGGAACGTCGGACCTCGTCGCGGCGCCGCGTGCCCGGTGGCGTGCTTCCCGGCGGCCGGAGCCGCCCCGGCGCGGCCGCCAGCGACGGGCGAAGGATACCGGCGCGCGCCCCCGGGCGCCGAACGCACGGAGGCTCCCCGGACCCGGATCCGGGGAGCCCCGCCACGCCGCGGGCGCGCCTCCGCGCCGGCGCTCAGCCGGTCGTCGCGTCGGTCGAGTCGGTGGACGAGCCGCCGAGGTCGACGCCGGCGTCCTGGAAGGACTCGGCCGCCTGCGTCAGCTCGGTCTCGAAGGTGACCGCCGCCTCCTGCAGGCCCTGCGCCGCCTCCTGCAGCGCCTGATCGTCGCCGGACTCGGCCGCCTCGCTGACGTCGGTCAGCTTCGACGAGAAGTTCTCGAGGGCCGCGAGCGCCTGATCGTGGCCCTCCTGGGCGTCGGCCGGCGGCTGCAACGCGCTGAAGTCGTCGATCGCCCCCTGGATCTCGGCCTCGGCATCGTCGACGAGGTCGCCGAACTCCTTCGGGTCCTTGGCGCTCGAGATCTCGGCTCCGAGCTGCTGGAAGTTCGCCCCGAACTCGATCAGGATCGCCTGCGCCTCCTGCGCGTACTCCTCGTCGCTGAGCGCCTCGGAGCTGGTGGCCTCGGTGCTGTCGGTGCTGTCGTCGCCGCCGCAGCCGGCGATTGCGATCAGCCCGACGAGGGCGAGGATGACGAGCGGAATTCTGAGCAGTCGCATTTAGCTCCCTTTTCGGGGCCCTCCGAACCGGGCCGATTGAGCGCTGCAGTCTAAGGGCGGCCCGGACGGGACCGCGCTCCGGCGCTCCGATAGCGTCCATCTCCCCCACGACCGGAACCAGGAGCAGAACTTGAGGAATCCACGCACCTTCGCCCAGCCGCTCGCGATCGGCGCCCCCGATCCGGTGCTGGAGGTCCCCTTCCGGCCCTCGCGGATGATCCACTTCTTCGACGCCTCGAACGAGAAGATGGCGGCGAAGGTCCCCGACATGGCCAAGCAGGCCGACATCCTGCTCGGCAACCTCGAGGACGCCGTCCCGGTCGACAAGAAGCTCGCCGCCCGCGACGGGCTCGTCCGGGTCGCCAAGGAGGTCGACTTCGGCGACACGCAGCTCTGGACGCGGGTCAACGCCCTCGAGAGCCCCTGGGTGCTCGACGATCTGACCACGCTGGTGACCGAGATCGGCGAGGTGCTCGACGTGATCATGGTGCCGAAGGTCGAGGGGGCCTGGGACATCCACTACGTCGACCGGCTGCTCGCCCAGCTCGAGGCGAAGGCCGGCCTCGATCGGCCGATCCTCGTCCACGCGATCCTCGAGACCGCGCTCGGGGTCGTCAACCTCGAGGAGATCGCGACGGCGAGCCCACGCATGCAGGGGATGAGCTTCGGCCCCGCCGACCTCGCCGCCTCGCGACGGATGAAGACGACCCGGGTCGGCGGCGGCCATCCCGGCTACCGCGTCATCAACGACCCCGACCCCGACGATCCCGAAGCGCCGCGGGCGAGCGCCCAGCAGGACCCGTGGCACTACTCGATCGCGCGGATGGTCGATGCCTGCACCTCGGCGGGGCTTCTGCCCTTCTACGGCCCCTACGGCGACATCAAGGACACGGCCGGCTGCGAGGCGCAGTTCCGCGCCGCCTTCCTGCTCGGCTGCGTCGGCGCCTGGTCGCTGCACCCGGTCCAGATCGAGATCGCGAAGAAGGTGTTCAGCCCCGACCCCGATGAGGTCCGGTTCGCGAAGAAGGTGATCGAGGCGATCCCCGACGGCCGCGGCGTCCACATGATCGACGGCAAGATGCAGGACGACGCCACCTGGAAGCAGTGCAAGGTCATGGTCGGCCTCGCCGAGATGCTGGCGGAGAAGGACCCGGAGCTGAAAGAGGCCTACGGGTTCTGAGCGGGCTCGCTGGGCGGGCGCCGCGGGTGTAGTGGAGTCCGCCTGGCGTCGCCGGGGTGCCTCCGAGCCCGCCGGGGCGCTGCGGGCGGGGGGGGCCCCCGGGGGGCCCGCCGGGCGC
>CAZTGN010000044.1:12588-13868 GCA_964613275.1 uncultured Conexibacter sp.
GCGCTGCGGGCGGGCGGCCCCGGGGGGCAACTCGCTGCGCTCGTGCTGGAGTCCCCCGGGTCCGCCCACCCGCGTCGCCCCGTTCGCTCGTGCTGACTCCCGGGTCCGCTCAGGCGCGTCGCCCCCGGTCACGCCGGCTCGGCGCCGGCTGGGCCCGTCGCTTCCGTGGAAAAGCGATCCAGGTGTCGGCTGCTCTCTTTTCTAGAGCAACTCTGCTCTATAATCTAGCGCAGGCGTGAACCCCTTCCGCTACAGCGAGCCGTTGCCGGCCAGCGAGCTGATCGACCGCGACGAGGAGACGACGCTGCTGGTCGAGACCGCGGTCAGCGGCAACAACAGCCGCATCGTCGCGCCGCGCCGGTACGGCAAGACGTCGCTTCTGAACCGGCTCGGGGAGGAGCTCGCGAGGGAGGGATGGAACGCGGTCTACGTCGACTTCTTCGGCGTCCTGACGCTGGCCGACGTCGCCGCCCGGGTCGAGCGAGCCTATGCCGCGCAGCTCGAGGGCAAGGTGGCGGCATGGTTCGCGGGCTTCCGCCGGCGGTTGCGGCCGAGCCTGCGGATCGGCGCCGAGCAGGACGTCGGCACCGACCTCGAGCTGGCGCTCGACCCCGCGGCCGAGCCACCGCTGCTCGAGCGGCTCGCGATCCCGAAGCGGATGTTCGAGCGGACCGGAACGCGGACGCTGGTCGTCTTCGACGAGTTCCAGGACGTCCTCACCGCCTCCGATCGCGCCGACGCCGTGATCCGCAGCGAGATCCAACACCACGGCGACGCCGCCAGCTACGTGTTCGCCGGCTCCCAGCTCGGGATGATGCGGAGCCTGTTCGCCGACAAGCGCCGGGCGCTCTACGGACAGGCCCGGGCGCTGGACCTCTCGCCGCTCGACCCGGTCGACGTCGCCGCGTACATCGACGGGCGCTTCCGCGCGACCAACCGCGAGATCGGCGAGGCGCTCGAGCCGCTGCTCGGCCTCACCCGCGGCCACCCGCAGCGAACGATGCTGCTCGCCCACCTGCTCTGGGAGCGCACCCCTCCGGGCGGGGTCGCCGGGGGCGAGGAATGGCTCGCGGCCGCGGACCGGGCGATGCTCGAGGTCCAGGACGAGCTGCGGGCGATCTGGAACGGGCTCAGTCCCGGTCAGCGCCGCGTGCTGACCGCCGTCGCCGAGAACCGCGAGGGCATCTACGCGGCCGGTCGCCGCCACGGGGGCTCGCGCGGCGGCTCGGCGAAGGCCGCAGTCGACGCCCTCCTCGACAGCGGTGAGATCCATCCGGACC
>CAZTGN010000045.1:0-10795 GCA_964613275.1 uncultured Conexibacter sp.
ACCGCTACTTCCTCGACAACGTCGCCGGCTGGATCCTCGAGCTCGACCGCGGCCGCGGGATCCCGTTCAAGGGCAACTACACGGCCTGGCTCGAGCAGAAGCAGGAGCGCCTCGCCCGGGAGGAGCGCAAGAACGTGGCGCGGCGGCGGACGATCGCGGCCGAGCTCGAGTGGGTGCGTGAGAACCCGCAGGGGCGGCGGAAGAAGTCGAAGGCCCGCCTGGCCCGCTACGAGGAGATGCTGGCCGAGCAGCAGGCGGTCAAGCGCGAGGACGTCCAGATCCAGATCCCGGCCGGGCCGCGCCTCGGCGACGTCGTGATCGAGGCCGACGGCCTCGGCAAGGGCTTCGGCGACCGCCTCCTGATCGAGGATCTCACCTTCTCCCTCCCCCGTGCCGGGATCGTCGGCGTGATCGGCGCCAACGGCGCCGGCAAGACGACGCTCTTCCGGATGATCATCGGCGACGAGAAGCCCGACTCGGGCTCGCTGCGCGTCGGGGAGAGCGTCGAGCTCGCCTACGTCGATCAGTCCCGCGACGCCCTCGACGGCGATGCCACCGTCTGGGAGGAGATCTCGGGCGGCCGGGACGAGATCGACGTCGGCAACGTGAGGATGGGCTCGCGTGCCTACGCGAGCGGGTTCAACTTCAAGGGATCCGACCAGCAGCGTCGGGTCGGCACGCTCTCCGGCGGCGAGCGCAACCGCCTCCACCTCGCGAAGCTGCTGCGAAGCGGCGGCAACGTGCTGCTGCTCGACGAGCCGACCAACGACCTCGACGTCGACACCCTGCGGGCGCTCGAGGAAGCCCTGCTCGGGTTCGCCGGCTGCGTGGTGGTGATCTCACACGATCGCTGGTTCCTCGACCGGATCGCCACCCACGTCCTCGCCTTCGAGGGCGACTCGCAGGTGCGCTGGTTCGAGGGGAACTTCGAGTCCTACGAGGAGCATCGCCGCTCGCGGCTCGGCGCCGAGGCCGATCGCCCGCACCGGATCACCTACAAGAAGCTCGTCCACTCCTGATGCCACTCGCCGACGAAAACGTGACCACGCTGCCCATGCCCGCATTCGCCGGCGGGACGAGAGCGATCACCGCAACGCCCGTCGTCGGCTCGCCGCGACGCGGGCGTCCCGAGGCGTTCGTTCCCGGCGAGGAGGAGCTGGAGGACGGCGAGCTGCGTGTGACCGTGCTGGGCAGCGGCAACCCCTGGGTGACCCGCGCCCAGGCGAGCGGCAGCATCCTCGTCGAGGTCGGCAACCCCGAGCGCGACCTCCTCGTCTTCGATCTCGGGAGCGGGTCGCTGGCGAACTTCGCGAGCCTGAAGCTGCCGGTCAACGCGCTCGACAAGGTGTTCATCACCCACCTGCACGCCGACCACACCGCCGACCTCATCACCCTGTTCGGCAGCTACCGCAAGTCGGGCCGCGTCGATCGCGGGGTCCGGGTCTGGGGCCCCGGTGGCTCGGAGCCCCTTTTCGGGACGAAGCACTTCGTCGACGGGATCCGCGAAGCCTGCCGGTGGGACTCCGAGTCGACGCGATCGATTCACGCCGAGGAGAGCTTCGAGCTCACGGTCGAGGAGTTCGACTTCTCGTCCACACAGGTGGTCCACGAGGCGAACGGGGTCACGGTCACGGCCTTCCCGGTGGTCCACGCGCTGTCGGGCGCCGTCGGGTATCGGATCGACTTCGGAGGGCTGACGGTCGTCCACTCCGGTGACACGCGGCCGGGCTGGCCGCTCGTGCGGGCCTGCGAGGACACCACCGTGGACCTGCTCATCCACGAGTGCTTCCCCACCGCCGAGATGATCGCGGCGTCGATGAGCATGCCGATCGAGCGGGCGAGGGTGATCCTCGATCAGGCCCACTCGTCGCCGCGCGGCGCCGGCAAGGTGTTCGACCTCGTCCGGCCCCGCATCGCCGGGCTGTGGCACACCGTGGTCACGACGGCGGGGACCCCGCTGATCTTCGCGGATCTTCGCAAGGTCTACGACGGCCCCGTCGTCCAGACCCAGGATCTCACGGTCTTCAACGTCAGCGCCGATGCGGTCGTCGTCCGACAGGCACAGGTCGAGCCACAGCCGAGCCCGATCCCGGGAAAGCCCGAGCATGAGCCCGAGCCCCGCCCGCCCGCGCAGCCCGACTGGTGGGCGGACGCTCTGATCCCCCTCGACGACGTCAACTCGATTCCGTAGCTCTGACGGTCGGTCCGGATCCCCGGTGGATCCTCGTCGCACCCGGCGCCGCGTCGCTTGCGGGTCGTCGAGCCGCCGGCGGTCGCCGTGGTGAGCGCAACATTCCGGAACCCCTGGTACCGAGATGCCTCGTTCGCGACCCGGTCGATGCTCCGCGACCCTGCTCGCGGAACGTCAACCCGCCCCCGCGATCCGATCGACCGCCGCCGCGACCGAGTCGGTGATCAGGATCTGATCCGCGAACGGCGGCTCGGCCGCCGCCGCGAAGCGCTCGACGACCGCCGCGATGCCGCTGGATCGGAACCACTCGGCGCCGAGGAACACCATCGGCGCCCGCTCGGCCGCCGGCGAGTAGGTGTTGACGGCGACGTCCTGGAAGATCTCCTGGACCGTCCCGGCGCCCCCGGGCGCGAAGACGATGCCGGCGCCGGCGACGCGCAGGAGCCCGTCCTCACGGATCGAGTTGGCGAAGTACTTGGCGATATGGGTCGCGAAGCGACCGACCGGCTCGTGCCCATACAGCCAGGTCGGGATCGCGAGGCTGACGCCGACGCCCCCGCCCCCGCCCGCGTGCCGGGCGTGAACCTCATCCGCCCGGATGGCGTAGCCGGGATGCTCGACGCTCGGCGCCCGTGCCAGGGTCGCGAGCGCCCCGTCGATCGCTCCCCGGTCGCCGGCCCGGGTCAGGTAGGCGCCCAGGTTCCCGGCCTCCATGATCCCGGGGCCGCCACCGGTCGCGATCGTCAACCCGCTCGCGGTGAGCTCGTAGCCGAGCTCGGCCGCGAGCCGATAGCCGTGGTCGTCGCGGCGGACCCGGTGTCCGCCCATGATGCCGGCGACCCGCCGCGGCCGCTCGCCCTCGGGCCGGACCAGGTCCCAGATCGCGTCGCTCATCGCGGTGTCGTGGAGGCGCTGCGCGATCGCCTCGATCGGCAGCTCCGGGTCGGGGTCGCCACGGCGACGCCGCGTCGCCTCGAAGTAGCTGCGAACGGCGGCGTCGAGGCCGGTCTCGACGAGATCCTCGTAGCTGTAGAGGGGCGGCGGAGGACCCCGGAACGGGCGGTCGACCCCGAGCACGGGGACGACGATGGCGCCGTGGCGCTGAAGCTGCAGCGCCACCTCTCCGTCGGGGATCCGGCAGCCGACGAAGAACGCGCCGCGGAGCTCGACCGAGTCCCAATCGACGGTCGCCTCGCCGAGATCCACCCCCTGGACGACGGCGCCCGAGAGGCCGAGGCCCGACTCGACGCGGACCATCAGCTCGACGGCGGACTCGATCTCGACCGTCGGCGCCATCAGCGAACCGCGAAGCTGACCGTTCTGCTCGCCGGATCGGCGGCCAGCAGCTCGACCTCGACCGTCGACCCGGGATCGGGGCAGCCATCCGCGACCGGGGCCCGCACCGCCGGGTCGGCGAGCTGCACGGTCTCCTCGTCGATGACCGTTCCCGTGAAGCGCTGCCCCTCGCGACCGGCGAGGATCACTGCCTCGACGAGGTCGATCACCGCGCGCTCGACCGCGGCCGCCCGTCGATCGCCCTCCCGCATCGCCTCCGGCAGCGCCTCGAGCCCCTCCCGCACCCAGCCCGGGGGCTCGATCCCATCACAGGCCGCCAGGCAGCACTCCGAGACCCAGCGGTCCTGCAGGCGACGCAGCGGGGCCGTCGCGTGCGCGTAGTCGGCCGCGATCGAGAAGTGGAAGCGATCGCCCACATCGCGCGGCGGGTCGCCGTCGAAGGCCTCATAGCGGGCGCCGCGCCCGACGCCGGCCGCCTCCTGCAGGAGCGCCGCCGCCCGCGGCTCGGCCGGATCGAGCGCACGCACGAACTCGCCGTAGGACACCCCCTCCTCCCACGGATGCCCGAGCGCCCGCGCCTGCAGCCGCAGGCGGGCGAGCGCCTGCTCGCCGGGTGCCCGTTGCGTGCGCAGGATCCCGACGCCGGCATCGAGCATCAGCCCCGCCGCCGCCATTCCGGTCAGAAGCGAGATCTGGGCGTTGTGCTCCTCGCTCGGCAGCGGGGCGCGGTAGCGGGCGGTCCAGCCGCCGCTGCCGTCGGGGACGACCTCCTGCTCGGGCAGCCGCAGGCTGACGCCGCCGCGGTCCCGCTCGAGGGCGGCGCGGAGCTCACCGACCGCCGCCAGCGGCTCTGCGACGGCCGCCGGCAGATCCCCGTAGGTGTGCCGGGAGCGGCTGCGCACCTCCGCCCGCCGCACGGAGACCGCGGCTTGGCGACCCTCGGCGTCGAGATCGATCGCCCACAGGACCGCCGGCCGCCAGGCCCCCGGCAACAGGCTCGCCGACCCCTCCGATAGCCGGGTCGGGTAGAGCGGCGCCTTCGCCTCGGGCGCGTAGACGGTGACGCCGCGCCGATGCGCCTCGCGGTCGAGCGGGTCGCCGGCTGCGACCATCGCGCCGACGTCGGCGATCGCGTAGTGGACGCGGTACCCGTCCGTGGTCGGCTCGATGTGGAGCGCCTGGTCGAGGTCCCGCGAGCCCGGTGGGTCGACCGTGACGAGCGGCAGGTCCACGCGGCCGTTGTCCGGGGCCCGGGCGGCCGCGGCGGCATGCAGCGCCTCAGCCGGGAAGCTCGCTCGCACCCCCGCCTCGCGCATGATCGCGGCGATGCCGGCGCCGAGATCGGGCCGGCTCAGGTCGAAGCGGCGGAGCGGCAACCGGGAGTCCGGCTAACCGGCGTACAGCGCCTCGATCTCGGCCTCGTACTTGTCGGCGATCGGGCGTCGCTTCAGCTTCATCGTCGGCGTCAGCTCGTCGCCGCCGGGCAGCCATTCCTCCGGCAGCAGCCGGAACTTCTTGATCTGCTCGACCCGCGACATCTTCGCGTTGGCCGCCTGCACGGCCTCGTCGACCGCAGCGACCACCCGCTCGTCCTCGGCCAGCGCGGCGATGTCGGTCGCCTCGATCTCCTGCTTCGCCGCCCAGGCGGGCGCGTACTCGGGATCGAGGACGATCAGCGCCACGTTGTAGGGGCGCGCGTCGCCGATCGCGACCGCCTGCCCGATCAACGGGCTCGCCGCCTTCAGGTGCGACTCGATCGAGGCCGGCGACATGTTCTTGCCGGCGGCGTTGATGATCAGCTCCTTCTTGCGATCGACGATCTTCAGGTACCCCTCCTCGTCGATCTCGCCGATGTCGCCGGTCACGAGCCAGCCCTCGTCGTCGAGCGTCTCGGCGGTCTTCTCGGGGAGGTTGCGATATCCGGCCATGATCAAATCCCCCCGCACCTCGACCTCGCCGTCGTCGGCGAGCCTGATCTCGACGCCCGGCAGCGGCGGCCCCACGGTGCCGAGCCTCACCTTGGCGGGCGGGTTCACCGTCGCCGCTCCGCACGTCTCCGACATTCCCCACAGCTCGGCCACCGGGATCCCGATCGCGTGGAAGAACTCGAGCACCTCGACCGGCGTCGGCGCAGCACCGACGTTGACGGCGAGGACCTCGTCGAGCCCGAGGTGGACGCGCAGGCCGGCGAACATCTTCTCCTCCATCGCCTCGACGACCGCCGCGAGCTCGTCCGGCACCGGCTCGCCGGCCTGCTCGAGCCGGACCTTCGCGATCGCCGCCTCGAGGCCCTTCTGGGTCTGCTCGCGCTGCTCGTCGGGAAGTCCGGCCAGCATCGTCTCCAGCCCCGCCTTGAGCTTCTCCCAGACGCGGGGGACCGCGAAGAACCAGGTCGGCCGCACGGTCGGCAGGAACTCGATGATCCGGCGCGGATCGCCGCACACCGACACCGTCGCCCCCTTGGTCATCGGCAGGTAGTAGTGGGCGCCGCGCTCGGCGATGTGGGCCGCCGGCAGCCAGGAGATGATCTTGCCGCCCTCCTCGGGGAACGAGATCAGGTCGTCGACGCCGGCGACGAGGCCGAGCAGGTTGCGGTGGGTCAGCTCGACGCCCTTCGGCGGGCCGGTCGTCCCCGACGTGTAGATCAGGGTGAGCAGGTCGTCGAGCCCGACGGTTGCGGCCGCGGCCTCGTCGTCGAACCCGGGGTCGGCGGCGAGCAGGTCCTCGTAGCTCATCGTGCCGCCCTCGCCGTCGAGCACGATCACGTGCTCGACCGCGGGCAGGTCCGCGCGCGCCTTCTCGAACGTCTCGAGGAAGCCCTTCTCGATGATCGCCACCCGCGCCCCGGCGTCCCCGACCACGTAGGCGATCTGCTCCGGCGAAGCGGTCTGATAGATCGAGAACGGGATGGCGCCGAGGGTCACGGCCCCGAGGTCGATCGGGAAGAACTCGAGCCGGTTGCTCAGCATCAGCGCCACCGAATCGCCCTTGCCGACGCCGAGGCCGGCGAGGCCGCCGGCGGCCGCGCGCGCCCGGGCGCGCAGCTCGTTCCAGCTCAGCGTGCGATCGCCGTCGATGATCGCGTCGCCTTCGCCGAGCCGGGCCGCCGTTCGCAGGAAGGCTGCCGGAAAGCTCGTCACGTCCGGCTCGGCACCAGGCCCGCCGCTCGTGTAACGCGCGGCCGCAGTCGCTTCCATCGTCAGATCCCTCCTCCGGGGGGTCGTGGAGCACCGAAAGCTACCGCAACGCAGGCGAATATCCCGCCGACCCGGCCCCTCAGCGGACGTTGAACCCCTCGCCGGTGAGGCGGCCGATGTCGTTCTCGAGTCCGATCGCGAAGAGGATCAGGACCAGCGCGAAGCCGACGATCCCGGAGCGCTCCATGATCCGCAGCGGCACCGGCCGGCCGCGGACCTTCTCGACGATCGCCCAGAAGATGTGGCCGCCGTCGAGCGGCAGGAACGGCAGCAGGTTGATCAGCCCGAGCGAGAGGCTGATGACCGCCAGCACCCCGATCGCCTGGCGGGTGTCGAACTCGAAGCTCTGCCGGGTCACCTCGGTGGCGCCGACGACCCCCGAGATCTGATCGCGTACCTCGGGGTCGAAGATGTTCGCGAACACCGTCGCGGTCTGCGACGTCACGAACCAGAGGCGATCGGCGGCGAACCGGGCTGCCTCGCCCGGCGAGACCGTGACCCGCTTCGGCTCGTAGCTGAACCCGACCACCATCCGCGGCTCGACCTCGGGGCCTCCGGGCACCTGCTCGGGCGCCTCGTAGACCGGCTTGACCGTGATCGTGAGCGGCTCGCCGTCGCGGATCACCCGCAGGGTCGCCGCCGAGGTGGCGACGCAGCCGTCGGTCGGCTCGCCGGCGCAGCGATGCTTGGCGACCTCGGTCCGCACCGCCTCGGCGAGCTGCGCCGGAGGCAGCCCGGCAACGCGCCTGCCGTCGATCGCGACGAGCTCGTCTCCCGGCTCGAGCGCCTCCGCCGCCGGCAGGCCGGAGCTGACCGTGCCGACCTTGTTGGTCGGCCCCGCGTCGAGCCCGAAGCCGAGGGCGAGCGCGAAGAAGAGGACGAGGGCGAGGACGATGTTGACCACCGGCCCCGCCGCGATCACGACGATCCGCTTCCAGACCGACTGCCGGTAGTAGGCGCGGCCCTCGACCTCGGGAGGGATGTCCTCCTCCGGGTTCATGCCGGTGATCTTCACGAAGCCTCCGAGCGGGATCGCGCCGATCCCGTACTCGGTCTCGCCGCGTCGCACCGAGACGAGCTTCGGGGGAAAGAACAGGAAGAACCGCTCGACGCGCATTCCGACCGCCTTCGCGGCCGTGAAGTGGCCGGCCTCGTGGAGCACGACGAGGAGCGCGAACCCGGCGATCGCGAGCAGCCAGCTCATCGTGCTCCTCCGGCCGCGGCGAGCGACCGCAGCTCCCGCTCGGCGGCCTCGCGCGCTTCGCGATCGCGCTCGAACAGGTCGCCGAAGTGGGCGGGCGCGGGCGCGGGGACCGCGGCCAGGACCCGGTCGACGAGCTCGGCGATGCCGGTGAACGGGATCTCCCCGGCGAGGAAGGCGGCGACGGCGACCTCGTTTGCGGCGTTGAGCACGCATGGCGCCGTACCGCCTGCAACCCCGGCCTCGCGGGCGAGCCGCAAGCACGGAAAGGCGTCGATATCGGGCTCCTCGAAGGTGAGGGCGCCGACAGCGGCGAGGTCGAGGGGCTCGACCGGCAGGTCGATCCGCTCGGGACCGTGGAGCGCATAGGCGATCGGCACCCGCATGTCGGGATGGCCGAGGTGCGCCAGCATCGCGCCGTCGACGAGGGTGATCAGGGAGTGGACCAGCGACTGCGGGTGGACGACGACGTCGATCCGCCCGTAGGGGACGGCGAACAGGTGGTGCGCCTCGATCAGCTCCAGGCCCTTGTTCATCAGCGTGGCCGAGTCGATCGTGATCTTCCCGCCCATCTCCCACGTCGGGTGCGCGAGCGCCTCGTCGCGGCTAACCCCAGCGAGGTCGGAGCGGCCGCGGAACGGGCCGCCAGACGCGGTCAGGACGAGGCGGTCGACGACGCCGGGGGGCTCGGAGCGGATGAGCTGATGCAGCGCCGAATGCTCGGAGTCGACCGGAATGATCCGCGCGTCGCTCGCCTCGGCGAGCGCGGTGACGAGCCCACCGCCGACGACGAGGCTCTCCTTGTTGGCGAGGGCGAGCTCGATGCCCTCGCTGAGGGTCACGATCGTCGGTCCGAGGCCGGCGGAGCCGACGATCGCGTTCAGCACGACCGCCGGGCGGGCGCTGATTATCAGCTCGCGGATCCCCTCCTCCCCGCCGTGCACGGTCCCCTCCCAGCCGCTCGCGCGCGCCGCCGCAGCCGCCGCCTCGTCGGCGAGCGCGACCGCCCGCGCGCCGGCCGCATCCGCCTGCGCGACGAGCCGCTCCCAGCCGCTGTCGGCGGCCAGGCCCGTGATCCGGAGGTCCGGAGAGCGGGCGGCCACGTCGAGCGCCTGCTCGCCGATCGAGCCGGTCGCTCCGAGGATCACGACTTCCTTCACGCCGGAGAGTGTAGGAACGGACGAGGACCGGCTCGTGGGGACGCTCGTCGGCGGACCGGCGGGGGACCCGGCGCGCCGCGCTCAGACGAGTGCGGCGACGCGGTCGAGGATCGCGTCGGCGACCTGACGCTTGCTGCCGCGCGGGAGCCGCTCCTCGCCCTCGCGCAAGACGATCGTGACCTCGTTGTCGGCGCTCTCGAAGCCGATCGTCGCGTCGGAGACGTCGTTGACGACGATCGCGTCGATGCCCTTGCGCTCGAGCTTCTCGCGCGCGCGCGCGACGAAGTCGCCGCCGTGCTCGGCCGCGAACCCGATCAGGATCTGGCCGTCGCGGCGTGCGCCGGCGAGGCCGGCGAGGATGTCGGCGGTCGACGCCAGCTCCAGCGACAGGTCTCCCTGCTGCTCGCGGACGAGCTTCGCGTCCTCGGGGCGGGCGGGTCGGAAGTCCGCCACGGCAGCGGCCATCAGCAGCACGTCGGCCGCGGCGAACGCCTCACGGGAGGCGGCCTCGAGCTCGGCGGCGCTGGCGACGTCGATCCGCTCGATGCCGCCGGCGGCCGGGATGCCCACGTTGGCAGCGATCAGCGTGACGTCGGCGCCGCGCCGCGCGGCGGCCTCGGCGAGCGCGACGCCCATCCGGCCGCTCGAGCGGTTGCCGATGAAGCGGACCGGATCGATCGGCTCGCGCGTGCCGCCGGCGGTGACCAGCACGCGCCTCCCGGCCAGGTCGGCCCCGGGCGAGGCGATCGCCGCCTCGACCGCGGCGAGGATCTCCTCCGGCTCCGGCAGCCGGCCGGAGCCGTGCTCGCCGCGTGAGGCCAGCGCGCCCTCCGCCGGCTCGAGCACCGTGACCCCGCGCTCGCGCAGGGTGGCCACGTTGGCGGCGGTGGCGGCCGCTTCCCACATCCGGCCGTTCATCGCCGGGGCGACGATGCGCGGCGCCGTGCAGGCGAGAAAGGACGTCGTCAGCAGCGAGTCGCAGATCCCGGCGGCGAGCTTGGCGATCGTGTTCGCCGACGCCGGTGCGACGGCGTAGGCGTCGGCGGCTTCGACGACCGCCAGGTGCGAGATCGGATCGTGGGCGGGCATCGCTTCGCCCGGGTAGGTGCCGCGAAGGGGATCGCGCTCGAACTCGTCGGCCAGAACCGGCGCTCCGGTGATCCCCTCGAAGGTCGCGGCGCCGACGAAGCGCGCCGAGGCGTCGGTCATCGTCACCCGCACCCCGTGGCCGGCGAGCGTCGCCAGCCGCGCCAGCTCGACCGCCTTGTAGGCGGCGATTCCGCCACTGACGCCGATCAGGATTCTCGCCACGGCCCTCTCCGATGAGGACGCCCGCAGCAGCGGGCGGCTAGTACCGGTACTCGTAGGTGTTCTTGCCGGCGGCCAGCTCCTCCAGCGCGATCGAGAGGTAGTTGTCGCTGTCGACCTCGACCATCGGCGGGGTGTGCTCCTCGTAGGTGCCCTCGCCGAGCGCGCGGTAGTAGCTGTTGAGCTGGCGCGCGCGCTTGGCAGCGACGGTCACCGCCGTGTAGTGGGAGTCGGTGTGGTCCATCAGCTTGTCGACTCTGGGCTTGATCATCGCCGGGCAGTGTAGGGGAACGGTCGCGTCCGGGCGCCCTCCGAACCTCGCCCTGAGCCCGCCCGGCCGCCCGGTTCCTCCGCGGGGGCCGAGCAGCCTCCCCGGATGCGAGCGGAGTTCCTCGGCCCGACGCGAGGGCGGGCCGGCGTCGGAGACCGGTCGGGCTCCGAT
>CAZTGN010000045.1:10805-13829 GCA_964613275.1 uncultured Conexibacter sp.
CGATCCTCAGCGATTCGCCCCGACGATCGCCGCGAGCTCCGCCGCGGCGCGGTCGACGTCGTCGTTGACGACCGTGTGCGGGAACTCGTCGCGCGCCGCGAGCTCGTCCTCGGCGACCGCGAGACGGGCCGCGATCGTCGCCGCGTCGTCGGTGCCGCGTCCCTCGAGCCGGCGGCGGAGGTCCGCGGGGTCGGGCGGGGCGATGAAGATCTGGACCGCCTCGGGCAGGGTCGCCCGCACCTGGCGGGCTCCCTGGAGCTCGATCTCGAGCACCACCGGAACCCCGCGCGCGGCGCGCTCCTCGACCTCGCTGCGCAGCGTGCCGTAGCGGTTGCCGCTGTAGGTCGCGTGCTCGAGGAACCGGCCCGCGGCGACGCGGCGGTCGAACTCGTCACGCTCGAGGAAGTGGTAGTCGACCCCGTCCGCCTCGCCCGCCCGCGGCCGCCGTGTGGTCGCCGAGGTCGACAGCTCGAGCTCGGGAACGAGATCGCGCACGGCCCGGATCAGGGTTCCCTTGCCGACCCCCGAGGGACCGGTGATGACGAACACGGCCGACACGACGGCCGATTCTCACCGATGCGGCGGCGGCGATCCGTGGTTCTAGCGACGCTGGAGCTGGGTCACCAGCTCGCCGCGCTGCCGGACCGAGAGGCCGCCGATCGTCTTCGACGGCGAGATCCGGCACTGATTGAGAATCCGGTTGACCTTGACGCGACCGTACTTCGGCACGGCGAGCATCATGTCGAAGACCTTCGCGGTCTCCAGGAAGTCGGGCGGGTCGAGCAGCAGCGCCTCGATGCTGACCTTGCCGGCCTTGAGATCGCGCTTGAGCTGCGCCCGCCTCGTCCGGATCTGGTTGGCCGCCTCGAGGGCCCTCATGCGCTGGTCGTGGCTGCGGGCGGGGACTGCGGTCGAGGTCGTGGAGGCTCGGGCCATCGGCGCGGCGATCATATACACGTCCGGCGTGCCCGCGAGCCGAATCGGGCCGATTGACGCGAATCCACCTGTACCTCGAGTCGAGGTTGATGCCGTGGCGGCGTCCGCACGCTCCGGGATCGCCGAACTCAGGCCGGTTCGGGGGCACCCGCGACCGGCGCGATCCGCTCGAGCTCGGCGCGGATCCGGACCGCGGCGAGCGGATCTCGGAACGACGCGGTGCCGACGGCCACGACGCTCGCTCCGGCCCCGAGCAACGCCGCGGCGTCCTCGCCGCGCTCGACGCCGCCCATGCCCACGACCGGGATCTCCACCGCCGCGCCGACGTCTGCCACCTGCTGCAGCGCGATCGTCCGTACCGCCGGTCCCGAGAGGCCGCCGCTGCCGGCGCCGAGCCAGCGCGAGCCGTCGGCGAGGATCGGCGCCGCCTTGACCGTGTTGATCAACGAGACGGCATCGGCGCCCTCCTGCTCGGCCGCGAGCGCGATCCTCGCCGGATCGGCGACGTTCGGCGTCAGCTTGACGATCAACGGCTTCGGGGTCAGGGGCCGCAGTCGCCGCAGCAGCGCCGCCGTCTCCTCCGGCTCCTCGCCGACGATCAGGCCCGAGTGGACGTTCGGGCAGGAGACGTTGAGCTCGAGGGCGGCCACCTCCCCGCGAGCGCCCACCTCCTCGACGAGCGGTGCGAACTGCTCGGCGCTGGTCGCCATCACCGACACGATCAGGGGCACCCCGAGCGCGGCCAGCGCCGGCAGGTCGGACTCGAGGAAGCCCGCCAGGCCCTTGTTCGGCAAGCCGATCGAGTTGACCATCCCGGCCGCCTCCTCCCACAGCCGCGGCGGCGGATTCCCGGCCCGCGCCGCCGGCGTGATCGTCTTCGACACGTAGGCGCTGAACGGGAACCGCTCGAGCACCGCGTCGCCGAACGCTCGCCGCGCCGCGATCGCATCGAAGGTTCCGGACGCGTTGACGATCGGATGCTGCAGCTCGATGCCGCAGAGCGAGACGGATCCGGCGGGGCCGCGCGTCATCGGTGCCCCGCTCCCGCGACGAGCGCCGTCTCCACCTCCGCCGCGTTCACCACCGGCCCATCGACGCAGAGCCGCATGTAGCCGCCGCCCGCGAGCGGCACCGCGCAGCCGAAGCAGGCGCCGTACCCGCACGCCATCGGCGACTCCATCGCCAGCTCCGCGGCGACGCCACGATCGGCGCAGATGATGCGGACGGCCTCCAGCATCGGCGGCGGCCCGCAGGCATAGACGGCGGCGGTGGCCGCCGAATCGCCGCTCAGCATCCGCTCCAGCAGGTCGGTCACGTAGCCGCGGTGGCCGGCATGACCGTCCTCGCTCGCGATCCTCACCTCCGAGCAGCGGAAGAGCTCCTGCCCACCGGCGTGCTCGCGGTCGCGGAAGCCCAGCAGGGTCCGCTCGGGGACCCCGAGGTCGGCCAGCGCCCGCCGCCAGATCGCGAGCGGCGCCAGGCCGATGCCGCCGCCGACCAGGATCGCGCCCGCCGCGACCGGGTTGAGATCGCGGGGAGGCGAGAACGGACGCCCGAGCGGGCCGGTCAGGAGCAGCCCGTCGCCGGCCCCGAGACCGGCGAGCCGGCGGGTGCCGGGGCCGACGTCCTCGAGCAGGAAGGAGAGCCGGACGCCGTCGCCGGCGGCCTCGGCCGCCGCGACCGAGAACGCCCGCGGCAGGAACGGACGCCCGCCGTCACCGCCCCAGTGCTCCGCGGCGGCGAGCATGTAGAACTGCCCCGCCGCCGGCAGCGGCCCCGGGTCGTCGACCGCGCTGATGATCCGGTAGCCGCCGCTCGCCTCGCTCGCCACCACCTCCGCCCGCCGCCGCCCGAACGGCGCCGTCACCCGCCCGCCGCCGAGCCCGTCCGCCGTCCGCCGTCCCCTGTCCTCCGCAGGCGGCACGCGGCTACGAGCTCTCGACGCCCGTCCGCGTCGCGTGCAGCTCCTGCAGGCTCCGCACCTCGACCGCACCGTTGCCGCGGACGGCGCCGATCGCCCGCGCGGCGGCCGAGGCTCCGGGCCTCGGCGTGATGCAGGGGATCCCGTGTCGGGGCGCCGCCCGGCGG
>CAZTGN010000046.1:0-13787 GCA_964613275.1 uncultured Conexibacter sp.
AGATGCTCGAGCTCGCCCGCGCCAACCAGCGTGAGGCCGGGGTCGAGAACGTCGAGTTCCTGAAGGGAGCGATCGAGGACGTGCCGCTGCCCGACGACTCCGTCGACGTGATCATCTCCAACTGCGTCATCAACCTCTCCGGTGACAAGCAGCAGGTGTTCCGGGAGGCGGCGCGGGTGCTGCGGCCGGGCGGCCGGCTCGCCGTCAGCGATGTCATCGCCGATCCCGGCATGGACGAGCGGACGCGCCGCGACATGGAGCAGTGGACGGGCTGCATCGCCGGCGCCCTGACCCGCGAGCAGTTCACCTCCGGGCTCGAGGCGGCGGGCTTCACCGATGTCGAGATCACAGCGACGCACCGCGTCCACGAGCAGGCCGCCTCGGCGATCATCCGCGCGCGCTCGCCGGCCTGAGCCGGCCGCGATCCGGCATCGGCGGCCCGATCAGAGCACCCGCAGCGTCCGCTCGCCGTCGACGAGCTCGATCCGGGCGAGCTCGCCGCGCCCCTCGCCGCCCTGAAAGGCGGTGACCGAGATCAGCCATGCTCCTACCACCCGGGCGGGCGGCGGTCCCCCGAGGGCGGCCCGATGGTCGGCGAGGACCGGGCGCTCCTCGTCGAGCCAGCGACCCAGTCCGACGGTGCCGCTGCGGACGACGACGTGGGCCTCGCGGTGGCGCCAGTGGTCGAGCGGGCAGCGGTAGGAGAAGCCCTCGGGCAGCCCCGAGCTCCACTGCCAGGTGAGGTCGCGGCCGTCGTCGAACTCGAGCGCGACGCTGAGATGGTCGTGGGTGAGCAGCGTGTCCTCGGGGAGCCGCGAAGGCAGCTCCTCCAGCCGCCACCTCCATCGCAGCCGCAGCGTCCCCGTCAGCGGCATCGCCGCCGGCCGGCGGATGATGCCGGCGGGCTCACGGGCGTGGACCGCGATGCCGTCCTGCGAGCGCGAGTAGATGCCGGCCGCCGCCGCGAGCGGGTGCTCCTCCCAGCCGGCGGGCGGCCTCGGAGGGTCGGCGAGCCGCTCTGCCTCGGCGGCGCAGAGCCCGGAGGGATCCCGAGCCGCGACGCCCGCGAGGATTTCCGGCGGATTCGTGCCGGGCGCCCAACGCACGACGACCGCGGACAGGCTTCCCGACATCAGACGGTAGGGGATCCGGTCGACCGCGATCGTCCCGTCCTCCCGCGGCTCGCCCGGGAACAGGCTGCCGAGCCGCAGCTCGCCCGCACCTCCGGCGGCGAAGGTGAGCGTGTCGGCGGTGCCTCTCCGTGCCGGTCCGCTCCCGATCCGGGCGCCCACCACGGCGCGCGGCGGAGCGCTGATCCCCAGCCGCCCGGCGAGGCGAACGGATCCCCAGGCGAGCCAGCTGATCAGCTCCCCGGGCTCGACCCGCAGGCCGGTCGAAGTCCAGGGCGGCCGGTCGACCGGGATGTCGATCAGGCGCACTTCCGCTCCGGCGGCGGCGAGCAGGCTCCGCAGCCGCTCGCCGTCGACGCGGGGCGGCTCGGCCGCCGCCCGGGCTCGCGCCCGGCCCTCCCGCAACGCGCGGGCCACAGTCGCGACGCCCCGGAGCCCCCGTCGCGCCGCCCTCTCGCGGTACGCCTGCACCGGGCCGATGATCGCAGGCGGGTCGGGTCCCGGTCCACCGCTTCTTCGCCCCGATGGCGATGGCGACGGGCGATGGGCGATGTAGGGCTCGAACCTACGACCTTGAGATTAAGAGTCTCCTGCTCTACCAGCTGAGCTAATCGCCCGGGACGGGTGATGGTAGCGAGCGCGGCCCGGCGCGTGGAGGCCTCCGCGGGGGCCCGTGGAGGCCCGCGATCAGCCGCCCGGGACCGGGCTCGTGCCGCCGAGCCCGCCGAGCGGGTTCTGAAGCTGGGTCTGGTCGGGTGCGCTCCGCTTCAGCGCCTTCGCGATCGCCTCGCCCTGCTGCTTGGCCTGCTCGACCTGGCTCTTGATCTGGCTCCTGGTGGTCGCGTCCGGCGCCTCCCGCAGAGCGTCCTGCTCCGCCTGCTTGCCGATCTCCTCCTCGCCGGCGAGGTAGGCGTAGGTGGCGAGCTGGAGGTTGGTGCCGGCGCTCGGGCGCGCGTCGGCGACGACCCGGGCCGCCTCGAAGGCGCCCTCGAGGTCGCTCTCGAGCCGGGTCGGGTCGGCGCCCGCGGACCCCGAGTAGGCCTGGATCATCAGCGTGGCGACGCCGTCATCGGGCTGCTTCGGCTTCGTCGCCAGGTAGCGCTCCCAGGCATCGGTCGCCTCCCGGTAGCGACTCAGCGTGCCCTCGGTCAGAGTCACCTGGCCGGTCTCGTCGGTCTCGGCCGCAGCCTGACCGGCGAGAAAATGCGTCCGGGCGAGGGTCAGAAGCGCCTTCTCGTCCTTCGGGTCGGTCTGCAGCGTCTGCTCGGCGCGCTCGATCTGGGCGTCGTAGCGCGGGTCGGAGGCGGTGTCGCCGCCGCCGAGCCCGACCGCGTCGAAGATGCCGCCGCTGACGTTGCCGCCGATCCCGAAGCCGACCAGGGCGACGAACATCAGCACCGCCAGGCAGACGTAGATGACCTGGATCAGGCGCTTGCGCTTGCCGCCGAGCTCGAAGAGCATGCCGCGGAGCCTAGATGATCGATTCCACCGGCTACCCGGTCGATTTCACCGGCGGCTCGGTCGGCTCGAGCTCGGAGCGGAGGCTCCGCGACGGCTTGCCGAGCGCCCGTGCCAGGAGCAGGCTGAGCTCGAAGAGCAGGACCAGCGGCAGCATCGAGATCAGCATCGTGACCGGGTCGGTCCCGGGCAGGAGCATCGCCAGGACGGCGATGATCAGGATCGCGTAGCGGCGGTTGTGGGCGAGCTGCGCGGGGGTGACGATGCCGAGCTTGGTGACGGCGAGGACCCCGATCGGGATCTGGAAGAGGATCCCGACCGAGATCAGCGTCAGCGCGAAGAAGCTGTAGTACTCGCGGGCGCGGATCTGGATGTTGAACTGGTCGGCGTTGAAGTTCAGCAGGAACTTGATCGCGGCCGGGACGACGATGAAGTAGGCGAAGACGACCCCGGCCACGAACAGGACCGGGACGAGGATCAGGATCGGCATCAGGACCCGCTTCTCGGTCGGCGACAGCGCCGGCAGGGTGAACGCGTAGGCGTGGTAGAGGAGGATCGGCAGGGTCAGCAGGATCGCGCCGTAGAGGACCAGCGTCAGGGTGGTCAGAAACGGCTCCGATGGCGAGAAGGTGAGCGGCTCGACGTCGTCGGGGAGCGGCGCGTTGGCGATGTCGAGCAGCAGGTGGTTCTGCCAGAAGCAGAGGCCGGCGACGATCACGAGGGCGACCGCGCAGAAGATCAACCGGCTGCGCAGCTCGTCGAGGTGCTCGACGAGGGTCATCCGATCGTCGAAGCTCGCCGCCCTGATCCGCGCCACGACTCAGCTCCGGTCCCGGTCGCCGGCCGCCACCGGAAGGCTCAGGACGGGCTGCGCTCGGCGCCGCGGGCGGCCTCGTCGGCGTCCTCGTCCTCGGCGATCTCCGCGTCCTCGACCTCGTTGTCGATCTGCGCCGGCGCCTCGTCCTCGTCCTCGTCGCGGTGCTCGCCGCTGACCGAGGCCTTGAACTCGCGGAATCCGTCGCCGATCGAGCGGCCGAGCTCCGGCAGGCGCTTCGGCCCGAAGATGATCAGCGCGATGATCAGGACGATCGCGATCTCGAGCGGTCCGATGTTCGGCATAGGTGCTGATCGTAGCGGGGCCGGCGCACGCGTCCGCCGCCACCGGCGGGCACGGTGGCCCGCCTACCAGATCCGGAACCGCCGCTTCTTCGCCTTCGCGACGTTGCGGGCGGCGTCGCTGACCCGGAGCTCGGCCAGGTAGCGCCCCGCCTTCGGCTTGAAATGCGGCTTGCGCTTGCCGATCCGCGCGTTGTTGAAGCCGACGTGGGCCTTGTAGGTCGCATAGCCCGCGAACCGGGGCTTGCCGCTGCGGCTGTAGCGGTAGTACTCGACCTCGAGCTTGCCGGCCTCGTTCATCGAGTAGGTCAGCGGCGCCCCGCGCGGCCCGAACTTGGCGGGCAGCGCGATCCGCCGCATCGTCGGCGCCTTCAGGTCGACGTTGCTCTTCGGCACCGGGTCGGGCTCGGCGAGCGGATCGCCGGGCGTGTCGGAGACGGTCACGGTGCCGCGGACCAGCGAGTGGATCTTGCACTGGAACTCATAGACGCCGGGTGCGTCGAAGTCGAGCCGGTAGTCGTAGCCGATCGGGTGATTCGGCAGCGTCCCCGGGTCGGAGTCCCACTGGGTCGCGTTCGGGGGCTGGCCGGTGATCGAGTGCATCGTGTCGGGCCCGGTCCAGTACCAGGTGACGTGTTCGCCGAGGTCGATGTGCAGGTCGTCGTCCGACCACTGGTAGTCGCTGATCGAGATCCGCCGGTTGGCGGCGTCGGCGGGCGCCGCGACGAGGAGCAACGCCACGAGCAACGCCAGTCCGAGCGCCACCCGCCTCATTCGACCAGGTACCAGCCGCTCATCCCCTGGACGATGTGGCTCCAGACGTGGCAGTGGTACAGCCAGCGGCCCGGATTGTCCTCGGTGAATCGAGCCGTCGTGACGTCCCCGGGTCCGACGGTCACGTTGTCGATCGTCGGCCCTCCATGCGGCGGCGTCCATCGGTGTCCGTGGATGTGGAACGTGTGGAAGTAGTCGTCAACGGCGTAGACGTGGAAGGCGACGTCCTCGCCCACCTTCGCCTTGAGGTTCGGCGTGTTGCCGGTGTAGGCGCGGCCGTTGATGCAGTAGAAGGGCTTGTTGAGCCCGGTCGCCGCAGGCAGGAAGGAGTGGAAGCCGACGAAGAAGTCGCGGTCGGGCCGCGGCTTGGCGGGGTCGCGGACGATGATCGGCCCGAACAGGCCCTTGTAGACCGGCAGCGGCTCGCTCGGCCCGTGGTCGTGGTACCACCAGACACCCTCCGAGCTCGGTACCGCCTCCCAGATGTAGGTGACCTCGTCGCCCTTCTCGACGAACCCGCCCGGATCCGTGTACTTGCCCTTGTAGGCGCCGTCCATGTCGATCGAGTACTGCAGACCGTGCGGGTGCATCGTGACCGGGGTCGAGAGCTTGCTGCGGAAGTGCACCGTCACGGTCTCGCCGACGTTGGCCTCCAGCAGCGGTCCGGGCACCTTGGCGGGGCCGAGCGGCTCGGCGAAGTCGGCCGAGTAGGGGCGGTAGCCCCAGGCCTTGAAGGTCGTCTTGCCCCTGACCTGCTTGCCCATCATCTCGTCGCGGCCCTTGGGGACGATGTCCCACTTCACCTGCTCGGCCTGGATCCAGTACTCGTTACCACTCGACGCCTTCGCCAACACCGTCGCGGAGCCGGGCGCAACGCCACCGCTGGCACGGGCGGCAGCGACCTTGGGTGGCACGTCGAGGCCCTCGTTGAGGGCCTCGACCGGGACCTCCTCGTCGACGCTGAACTTCTTGCCGGCGAGCGTGCAGAGGAGGAGACCGCCCGCCGCCTCGGCGACGAAGGCCCGCCGGCCGATCGGGGGAAGGCTCATCTCAACTCCGCGGCACGTTGCTACTTCTTGACCTTGACCTTCATCGTCATCGTCGTGGGGTGGATCGTGCAGACGAAGTCGTAGGTGCCCTTCTTGTTGAACTTCGGCGTGAACTTGATCCCGATGGCGCCGGTCCCCGACTTGTTGCACTTCGTGATCTTGCCCGAGGTGCACGCCTTCGACTTCTTGACCCCCTTCGGGCCCTTCTTCATCGTCACGTTGTGGGGGTTCCCGTTCACGGGATCCCACTTGAACTTGACCTTCGCGTCCTTCTTGACGGTGACCTTCGTCGGCGCGAAGTAGTCGTCGGCGACCTGGACCGTCTTCGTCTTCGCGGCGACCCCCGCCGCCGGCATCAGCGCGAGGCCGACGCAGGCGATCAGGGCCGCGGCGATCGTCAGCGGGCGCCGCATCAGACCGGGCACCCCGAGGGATCGAAGCCGGGGACGGTCAGCGCCTTGAACTTCCCGAACTTCGGATGCGAGTGCCGGTTCCACTCGCACTCCTGGTTCTCGGGCGGGTCGGTGACCACGTAGGGGAAGAGCACCGCGAACTGCAGGCCGGGAGTGCCGAAGACGCTCCCGGTAGCACCGGGGTTCGGCTGCGTGCCGCCCGGCACCGGGCAGGGCGGGTACAGCTGCGCGACCGTCGCGTGACTCGGTCCGGGCGGGCTCTCGTCGGGGGCGAACGTCGAGGAGTCGTTGCCCTCGAAGCAGTTGCCGGTCCCGGATCCGTCGACCCAGAAGTCGTAGTGACCGTTGGTGTCGGTGCCGTCGCGGCCCATGTCGTTGTCGGTCACCTGGTTGTTCTGGCTGAGCGCGTCGTCACCGGTCGTGCAGCCGTCGCTCGGCGGTCCCTCGCAGTTGCCGACCGGATCGGAGAACAGCGCCACGCCCCACATGAAGTTGCCGAAGATGTCGTTGTCGGTCACCTTCCAGCCGTCGGAGCCGAACAGGGCGATGCCGATCCCGGTCGGGTAGTTGATCCCCCCGCCGAGACCGCCGACCGGCTCGACGCGCGAGTCCGGCAGGAAGTAGTTGAAGTTGTTCCAGAAGATGTCGTTGTCCTTGATCACGCCCTCGGCGTTCGGCTCGAACGGCTCCGAGTCGAGCGTGTTCGGCACGATCCCGATGCCGTTGTTGTAGAAGTCGGAGTCCTTGATGACGACGTACTTCGAGTTCGTGCCGGAGTAGCCGAGCACGTTCTCGTAGCCCTCGAGGTTCTTCAGGACCGTCTTCTGCGGGTTGCCCTGGAACGGCGTCGCGCCGACGTAGTAGGCGGAGTCGCCGTGGCCCCAGCCCTCGCCGCCGTTGAAGGCGCCGCCCTCACAGCCGAACATGAACAGGCCGTAGCTGCGGTTGAAGGAGGTGTCGACGTCCTTGGCGACCGGGTTCTGGCAGGTCGCCTTGTTGTCGTCGGTGTTCGTGTCGTGCCAGAAGACGCCGTTGTTCAGGTAGTTGCGGGCCCACATGTTCTTGACCGTGACGTCCTTGACGTCGATGATCTCGATCCCGTTGTTGGCCGGGTTGCCGATCGGGTCCTTGGCGTTCTTGCCCTCGAGGATCACCTTGCTGGGGTTCTTGCCGGTGCCCTTGATCGTCAGGCCCTTGTACTTCTTGCCCTCGACGATGACGCCCTCGACGTACTTGCCGGGCTTGACCTTGATCGTGTCGTCGGTCTTCTTCGTCTTGCCGGCCTTGTCGACCGCCTTCTGGATCGTCCGGTACTTACAGCCGTGCTTGCAGACCACGAGCGCCTTGTTCTTGCCCTTGCCGCCCTTGCCGGCGAGCGCCGAGGCGGGTACTGCGAGCATCGCGACCGCGAGCAGCGCGGTGACGAGACGGAAGGCTGGACGGTTCATCGAATCTCCTGTCGGTTGCCGGGCGGCCGGGTCCGGCCACCGCACTCTGAACACGCGACCTGTCCCGAAGTCGCGGCGGCGATCCTAGCCGAAAGTCCAGGCCCGTGAGCCGGTACCCGTGCAGCGCGCCCGCGCCGGCCTACTCGTCGAAGTACTCGGGGCGCTGCTCGCGCAGCCGCGGGATCTCGCGCAGGACCATCCGCAGGTGGTGGCGCAGCGCCGACTCGGCCGCGTCGGGGTGGTTGCGCTCGACCGCCGCGAGCACCTGCTCGTGCTCGCCGACCATCTCCTCGAGATAGCTCGGCGCCGGCAGGCTGAGGCGGCGGACCCGGTTCAGGTGCGACTTGATCCGCTGCCCGAGGCTCCAGACCGCGGTATGGCCGCTGAGATCGCAGAGGGCGTGGTGGAAGTCGTCGTCGAGGACGTAGAAGGCGTCGTGGTCGCCGGCCCGGACCGCGCGGTGCTGGTCGCGCAGGATCGCCTCGAGCGCGGCGACGTCGTCGGTCGTCGCCAGCTCCGCGGCCTTGCGGACCGCCGCGCACTCGAGCGCCTCGCGGACGAACTGGGCGTCGGTCACCGCCCGCGGGCTGATCGGTGCCACGAACGTCCCGAGCTGGGCGACGATCTCGACCAGGCCGTCCTCGCGCAGTCGCGCGAGCGCCTCCCGGACCGGGGTCCGGCTCACCCCGAGCCAGGCCGCGAGCTCGTTCTCGGAGAGCTGCCGGCCGGGTTCGAACTCGGCCCGGACGATCGCGTCGAGGATCGCTCCGTAAGCGTGGATCCGCGCCAGCGTCCCCCCTCGCCGCCGCGCCGTGCTGAGCTTGACCAGGTCCCCCTCGGGGGCGGGCTCGGTCACGGGCGGAGGTTACCCGGGCCGCGGCATCCGGCAGGCGGCGCACCGCTTCCGGCGCCCCCGCAGGGCGAAGCCCGAGGAGGCGCCGTGATCTGAGCGCCGCCGTAGCCCCGCCGACGGTCCGGCGGAAGCGGACGCGAAGCGGAGCATTCCGCCGGGGTCATCTCTCGAAGTTCAGGTAGAAGCGGCTCGCCGTCGGCTCCTCCTGGCCCTGGTACTTGGACCCGGTCTCCTCGGAGCCGTAGGGGTGCTCGACGGGACCGTCCATCCGCATGAAGGAGATCTGGCCGATCGGCATCCCGTGATAGATCGTGATCGGGAGGTTCGCCACGTTGGAGAGCTCGAGCGTCAGGTTGCCCTCGAAGCCGGCATCGACGAAGCCGGCGGTCGAGTGGATCAGCAGGCCGAGGCGGCCGAGCGAGCTCTTGCCCTCGAGCCGGGCGACGACGTCGTCGGGGAGGCGGACCCGCTCGAGGGTCTGGCCGAGGACGAACTCGCCGGGATGGAGGATGAACGGCTCCTCGTCGGGGACCGTGACCAGCTCGGTCAGGTCCTCCATCCGCTTGCGGACGTCGATGTAGGGATGGCGGGCGTTGTGGAAGACGCGGAAGCTGCGATCGACGCGGACATCGACGCTCGACGGCTGGATCAGCTCCGGGTCGTAGGGATCGAAGGCGATCCGTCCGGATTCGATCTCCTCCCGGATCGTGCGGTCGCTGAGCACCATCCGGCGGGAGTCTATGCAAGGGGGCCTTGCATGGAAGGTGGACGAACGTCCAGCGGGAAGGCCTGGCCGTTCGTAGGGGGAATCCCCCATGCCGATGTGGGTGCCGTGGGTATGGACCGCCGTCATCGACACCCCCAGCCCGTGCGCGGACCGGACGACCCCTGCCTCGTCGGGGGCGTGCACGTCTGTCCCGAGTGCGGCTCCGGCCTCGTCCATCCGACCGACTGGGCAACGGCCGGCGAGGGCCACTGGCGGGTCGCCCTGCGCTGCCCCGAGTGCGAGTGGCGCACGGTCGGCTTCTACGAGCAGGCCGTCCTCGACCGCTTCGACCAGATCCTCGACGCCGGAGCCGACTCGCTCCGCACCGACCTCCGCAAGCTCGAGCGGATGAACATGGAGGAGGAGCTGCGCCGCTTCAGCGCGTTGCTCGATCGCGACCTGGTCCTGCCCGAGGACTTCTGAACCCGCACCGGCCGGAGCGCTCACACCCGCAAAGGCCCCGCCCGCCGGCGAGCGGCCCGCCCGCCGGCGGCCGTCGGTACGCGCGTCGCGGGAGGCGGATGGCCGCCGGTCGCCGCCGCCATCAGGTCAGCTGTACCGCTCGACCACTCCGTCGGCGACCAGCTCGAGCATCTGCAGCTCCTCACCGGCGATGCCCGACTCGCGCAGGGCGGCCTTCGCCCGCCCGACCCGCTCCCGCGCCTCGGCGCGGACCTGCTCGGGGGCTCCGGTGGCGGCGATCCGGTCGCAGACCCGCTCGGCGGCAGCCGGCTCGAGCTCGCTGAGATCGACCCCGAGCAGGCCCGCGTCGCGCTGGCGGGCGAGGATGAAGGGCAGGGTGACCGTGCCGTCGAGGAGGTCGGTCCCGCGGGCCTTGCCGGTCCGCTCGGGCGGGCCGAGCACGTCGAGCACGTCGTCGAGGAGCTGGAAGGCGAGGCCGATGGCGCGCCCGAAGTCCCGCAGGGCCGCCTCCTCGGCCGGCGCCCGCGCGGCGCCGATCGCGCAGGCGCACTCGAACAGGGCCGCCGTCTTGAGCTCGCAGCGGAGCCGGTAGCGCTCGATCGAGACCCCGGTGTCGTAGGCGTCGCGGCGCTGCGCCAGCTCGCCGCGGGCGAGGGCGACCGACGCGCCCGCGAGCAGCTCGACCTGGCGGTCCGTCCCGGGGCGTCGCTCGGCGGCCGGCGAGCCGTCGTCGGTGAGGATCGCGAAGGCGCGCGAGAAGAGCAGGTCGCCGGCGGCGACGGCGCGGCGGCGGCCCGAGCTGGCGACCACGGTGGGAAGCCCGCGACGAAGCGGCGCGTCGTCGAGGACGTCGTCGTGGACGAGGGTCGCCATGTGGACGAGCTCGATCGCCGTCGCCGCCCGGATCGCCTCGACACCGGCGCGGCGGCCGGCGCAGAGCAGGACGAGGAGCGGCCGCATCCGCTTGCCCCCGGCGGCCAGGGTCTCGCCCGTATCGGCGCCGAGCTCGCTGCCCCATCCCGCCACGGTCTCACCCAGCCGGCGCTCGATCTCGCTCATCCGCGCCGGCAGCCAGGCGGCGGCGAGGTCGGTCACGGCGGTGACCGGCTCCGGTGAGGAGGACCGCGTCACCGGCTCACCCCGGCCGGACGGCGGAGTGGATCGCGATGATCCCGCCGGCGAGGACCGTCCAGCGGATCCCGGCGAGCCCGGCGCGATCGATGACCTCGGCGAGCCCTCGCGGCGACGGGAACCGCTTCACCGACTCGGGCAGGTAGCTGTAGGCGTCGCTGTCGCCGGCGAGGCGGCCGATCAGCGGCACGATCCGGTCGAACCAGATCGAGAAGAAGGTCGACAGCGGAGGCCGGGCCGGCTGCGTGATCTCGAGCACGACGAGCCGGCCGCCGGGCTTGAGCACCCGGGCCATCTCGGCGACGCCGCGCTCGAGGTCGGCGAGGTTGCGGACCCCGAAGCCGACCGTGACGGCGTCGAAGCCGTCGTCGTCGTAGGGGAGGGAGAGCGCATCCCCCCACTCGAAGATCGGCTTCGCGGCGCCGGTCGGGACCTGCTTGTCGCGCGCGAGATCCAGCATCCGCTCGGAGAAGTCGGAGCCCACCACCCGCCCGGAGGGGCCGACGCGGCGCGCGAGCTCGAGCGTCAGATCGCCGGTGCCGCAGCAGACATCGAGCGCCGAGTCGCCGGGGCCGACGGCGGCACGGTCGGCCGCCCGCGCCCGCCACCGGTGGTGCAGGCCCGCGGTCATCGCCGCGTTCATCACGTCGTAGACGCCGGCGATCCGATCGAACATGCCGCGGACCTCGGAGGCGAACTCCTCCGACCCGGGCGAGGGCTTGCTCTCGGCGCTGGTCAGGGGCTCGCGCCGGATTCGCTGCCCCCACCCGCCGCTTCCGTCGCGCCGTCGGAGGGGACCGTGACGGCGGGATCGCCGCCGGCGCTCTCGACGGTCTCACCGCTGGTCGCGTCCTCGCCCTCGGTGGCCTGCTCCTCGCCGTTCAGCGAGCTCAGGAACGCGACGAGGTCACGGAACTTCTCCGGCTCCTCCTCCTGCATGGCGGCATAGGACGGCATCATCCCCGGGCCGACCACGAGGGAGCGCGCGATCGCCGCCGGGTTGAGGCGGGCGCCGATCTCGGTCAGCTTCGGGCCGGGCCCGTTGTTCCCGTTCTCACCGAACTGGTGGCAGGCGAGGCAGCCGGACTGGGCGGCGACGAGCTTGCCTGGCTCGAACTCGGGAGCGACCTCGATCTCGATGTCGGTCGGTGAGCCGGCGTTGGCGCCGAGGAAGGTGAGGAACGCCATCGCGACGATCGTCATGATCCCGGCGATCGAGGCGATCGGCCGCTTCAGCGGGTTGCGCTCCGGGTTGCGGTCGTAGAACGGCAGCAGGAAGAGCAGCACCATCGCGATCGTCGGGATGCCGATCGTCGCGATCGGGACCAGCTCCGGCGGCTTGATCACGCGCAGGAGCTCGAACAGGAAGAAGAAGTACCACTCGGGCCGGGGCACGTAGGTGGTCGTCGTCGGGTCGGCCTTCGGGCCCAGCTCGGCGCCGAGCCAGATCGACATGAAGACGATCACCCCGACGACGATCAACGCCATCGCCGAGTCCTTCAGGACGGCGTAGGGGAAGAACGGCTTGCCCTTCTTCTTCAGCACCTCGTACTCGCGGAGGTACTGCTCCTTCTCGCGTCCGTTCACGTTGCCCTCCCGTTGCCGTCGGCGGCGATCGGGTCGACCGGCTGCGAGCGGGCGTCCGGCGGCTTGCGGTCGGCCCGCAGCCACGGCGGCGCCGTCGTGCCGAGCTTGACCACGAGGTAGAGGTGGGCGCCGATCAGGGCGATGATCCCCCCCGGCACGAGCAGCATGTGGATCGCGTAGAAGCGCGACAGCGTCGTCGCCCCGAACTCGGGCCCGGCGCGGAGGAAGTCGGAGAGGTAGGGGCCGACCAGCGGGCCGGTGCCGTTGATGTTGACGCCGACGATCGTCGCCCAGTAGGAGCGCTGGTCGAACGGCAGGAGATACCCGGTGAAGCCCATCACCATCGTCAGGATCAGGAGCACGACGCCGATCACCCAGTTGAGCTCGCGCGGGTACTTGTAGGCGCCGAAGAAGAACGTCCGCCCCATGTGGACGAAGACGAGGATCACCATCACCGAGGCGCCCCACTTGTGCATGCCGCGGACGAACTCGCCGAGGAAGACGTCGTTGGTCAGGTGGGTGATCGAGGCGTAGGCCTCGACCGGCGAGGGCGTGTAGTACATCGCCAGGAAGACGCCGGTGACCGCCTGGACGACGAACGCGAACAGGGTCGCGGAGCCGAGCGTGTAGAACCAGTTGGTCCCCTTCGGGACCTTGCGCAGGAGCATCGCGGTGAGAAACCCGGAGCCGCCCATGCGCTCGTCGACCCAGCCGACGAGGTCGGCGGGTGCGTCCTTGGCGCCGGCGGCGGCGCGCCTGCCCGGATCGTCGGTGACCGCGCTCGCCGGCGCCTCGCCCTCGCGGTATGCGGCGGCGCCGTTGCCCGCGCCGTCCGGGTGTCCCGGCTTCGGCGGGCGCCGCAGCGGCGGCGGCAGCAGCTTCTGGAGGTCCGGCACCGCTTACCTACGAGGACGGGGGCGCGGCGGTGGTGGGACGCGGCGGGTACAGGTACTCCCAGACGCCGCCGGTGAACTCGCCCGGGTCGCGGGCGCGTACCGGCTCGAGCTGGGAGGTGACGCTGTAGCGCGGGCCGATCTCGACGAAGCGGTCGACGACCCGGGTCTGGAAGCGGTCGAGCGGGCGCACCGGCGGGCCGCCGATGACCTCGCCCTGGAAGCCGTAGACGCCGCCGTGGCAGGGGCAGATGAAGTTGCCGGCGGCCTGGACGAAGCGGACGGGACAGCCGAGATGGGCGCAGCGGGTCGAGATCGCCACGTAGGAGTCGGGATCCTCGCCGAGCTCGGCGCTTCCCCGGCGCACGTAGACGGTCGACTTGCCGGCCTCGCCGATCCCCTGCACGATCGTGATCACGCGCGGGACGTAGGTCTCGGGGACGAAGTCGTCGAGCACGCCGACCGCCTGCCAGTCCTCCTCGGGCTGCTCGAAGATCGGCGCCACCGCGAAGCCCAGCGCCGCCAGCACGATCGCCGCCCCGGCGATGCCGCCGAGCGCGCCACCGGCGACCGTGAACACCTTGCGACGGGTCATCGACTCGCCCTCGAAGTAGCCGACCGGCTTCATCGGGGGCAGCTCTTCGGCACGGGACGAGCCGGCCGGGCTGGTCGTCTTTTCTTCGCCTGATTCAGCCACGGTTCGGGGCGGCGAATCCTACTGCTTCGGACGCCACCGACAGATGCTC
>CAZTGN010000047.1:0-12881 GCA_964613275.1 uncultured Conexibacter sp.
CCTTCGGGACCGCGACGGCGACCCGGCGGCGGGCCGCGCCCGCGCCGCGCCTCAGCGCCGCGGCGAGGCTGTCGGCCCTCGCCTTGGCCCGGCGACGATCGGAGCGTGCGCGCCGTCGCCGCGAGGAATCACGGTCGCGGCCGGCCCGCTCGGCCGCCCGGCGCCTCCGCTTCTCGGCGCCGTCGTGCTCGTCGTGCTCGCGCGGCTGCGGCCGCGGGCGGTGCAGCGGCTTCGCCGACGACCGCCTGCCCTCCTTGCCGCCCGATGCGTCCTTGCGCCGCGGCTTCCCGCGTCCCTCGCCGGTCGTCGTGTCGGGCTTCGCCGACGACAGCCTGCCCTCCTTGCTGCCCGATGCGTCCTTCCGCCGCGGCTTCCCGGCTGCCGTTTCGGGCTGCGGCGGCGACCGCCTGCCCTCCGCCTCACCGGAGGTCTCCTTGCGCCGCGGCTTCCCGGCTGCCGTTTCGGGCTGCGCCGGCGACCGCTTGCCCTCCGCCTCACCGGAGGTCCCCTTCCGCCGCGGCTTCCCGCGTCCATCGGCGGCCGTTTCGTCCGGCTTCGGCCCGCGTGCCTCGCCGACCCGGCCGGCGAGGCGGCGCCGGGCCTCTGCGGACCGGTCGCCGGGCTTCTCGCCCGACCCCGTGGTCGGCTCCCCGCCGTGCGAGCCTTCGCCGCCGGACCCGCCCTCCTCCTCGCGGACGTCACCGTCGCGCTTTCCGCCGCGGCGGCGGAAGCGCTTCACGGGTGCCCGCCGCGACCCACGCGCGGTTGCCTTCGGATCTGCGTGCGATCGGTCAACTTCCCTCTTCCCGGAGCATTCCGGCGCGCGGCGCCGTCCCCGACACTCTAGAGGCCGGGTCGCGAGGGCCCCGTCACGGCCCGCTGAAACCCCCTCCGTGCCGCTTGAAAGCGGCCAACCCTTTGCTAAGATGCCGCGTCGCTCGCGGGCATCCGTGCTGCGGCGGGCGATGCTCCAGGCCAGATGGAGACGCGGTCCACATAGACAAGGGCCTTCGGGCGCGCCAAGCGAGAGTTCGTCTGGGCCCGAATCGGGCCCTTTCTGTGCCCGGGCCCGAACCGCACAGCCCCGATCCGAGCCGGTCCCCGGCGACCCACAGACGCAGGACAGCAACACTTCATGCCCCGCAACTTCCCCCTCGAGAAGACCCGCAACATCGGGATCATGGCGCACATCGACGCCGGCAAGACGACGACCACCGAGCGCATCCTCTACTACACCGGCCGCACCCACAAGATGGGCGAGGTCCACGAGGGCGCCGCGGTCATGGACTGGATGGAGCAGGAGCAGGAGCGGGGGATCACGATCACCTCCGCCGCCACCGCGTGCGAGTGGAACGACCACCGGATCAACATCATCGATACGCCCGGCCACGTCGACTTCACCGTCGAGGTCGAGCGGTCGCTGCGTGTCCTCGACGGCGCGATCGCCGTCTTCGACTCGGTCGCCGGGGTCGAGCCGCAGTCGGAGACCGTCTGGCGCCAGGCTGACAAGTACGGCGTCCCCCGGATCGCCTTCATCAACAAGATGGACCGCGTCGGCGCCGACTTCGAGATGTCGGTGCGGACGATCCGCGAGCGGCTCGGCGCCAACCCGGTCCCGATCCAGCTCCCGATCGGCTCCGAGGACGATCTTCGCGGCGTCGTCGACCTCGTCGCCGGGAAGGCGCTGGTCTACCGCGACGACCTCGGCATCGAGTTCGACACCGAGGATGTCCCGGCGGAGATGGCGGACGCCGTCGAGGAGGCCCGCCACCACCTGATCGAGGCCTGCGCCGACGCCGACGACGAGCTGATGGAGATGTACCTCGAGGAGGCCGAGATCCCCGAGGCCCGGCTTCGCGAGGCGCTTCGCGCCGCGACGCTGGAGCTGGCGCTGACGCCGGTCCTCTGCGGCTCCGCCTTCAAGAACAAGGGCGTGCAGCCCCTGCTCGACGCGATCATCGGCCTGCTGCCCTCGCCGCTGGAGGTCAAGCCGGTGGGCGGCGTCGAGCCGGTCAAGGGCGAGGCGGACGGACGCCCGGCGACGCGCCCCGCCGATGACGACGGCCCCTTCGCCGCGCTCGCGTTCAAGATCATGACCGACCCCTTCGTCGGCAAGCTCACCTACTTCCGCGTCTACTCCGGCAAGCTCAGCGCCGGCGGTCGCGTCCTCAACAGCGCCACCGGGCGGTCCGAGCGGATCGGCCGCCTGCTGATGATGCACGCCAACTCCCGCGAGGAGATCGAGGAGTGCTACGCGGGCGACATCCTCGCCGGGGTCGGCCTCAAGCAGACCTCGACCGGCGACACCCTCTGCGCCCCCGATGCGCCGATCATGCTCGAGCAGATCGAGTTTCCCGAGCCGGTGATCGCGGTCGCGATCGAGCCGAAGACGAAGGCCGACCAGGAGAAGCTGGCGACGGCGCTGCAGCGCCTCGCCGAGGAGGATCCGACGTTCGTCGTCGAGTCCGACGAGGAGACCGGCCAGACCGTGATCCGCGGCATGGGCGAGCTCCACCTCGAGGTCCTCGTCGATCGGATGCTGCGCGAGTTCAAGGTCGAGGCCAGCGTCGGCAAGCCTCAGGTCGCCTACCGCGAGACGATCCGTCAGGACGCGAGCAAGGTCCAGGGCAAGTTCGTCCGCCAGACCGGCGGCTCCGGCCAGTACGGCGACGTCGTCATCAACCTCCTCCCGAACCCCGGCGAGGGCTTCGAGTTCGACAGCAGGATCAAGGGTGGCGCGATCCCGACCGAGTACATCCCCTCGGTCGAGAAGGGGATCGTCGAGGCGCTCGCGTCGGGGGTCAAGGCCGGCTATCCGGTGGTCGACGTCAAGGTCGAGCTGATCGACGGCTCCTATCACGACGTCGACTCCTCGGAGATGGCGTTCAAGATCGCCGGGTCGATGGCGGTCCAGGAGGCCGCGAAGCGGGCCAAGCCCGTCCTGCTCGAGCCGGTGATGCAGGTCGAGGTCGTCACCCCCGAGGAGTTCCTCGGCGACGTCATCGGCGACCTCTCGCGGCGGCGCGGGAAGGTCGAGGGCCAAGAGCAGCGCGGAAACGCGCTCGCGGTCGCCGCGACCGTTCCGCTCAGCGAGATGTTCGGCTACGTCGGCGACCTGCGGTCGGCGACCCAGGGCCGCGCCTCCTACACGATGCAGTTCGCCCGCTACGAGGAGGTCCCCGCGAACATCGCCGAGGAGATCATCGAGCACAAGGCAGGGGAGCCCGTGGGGGCGGCCTCATGAGGATTTCACCTATATTGGGCCGGTTGGCCGAAACTCCGGTTTCTCCGACCTTCCGCCGAGCCCGACTCGGAGCCTAGCCAGCCGCGAAGACGTAACACGCACCATCGGGACGCCCCGAGAGAGGAAGACGAGAGAGAAAGATGTCCAAGGAGAAGTACGAGCGCACCAAGCCCCATGTCAACGTCGGCACGATCGGTCACATCGACCACGGCAAGACGACGCTGACGGCTGCGATCACCAAGGTCCTCTCCGAGAAGACGGGCGGCGAGGCGAAGAGCTTCGACGAGATCGACAACGCTCCCGAGGAGAAGGAGCGCGGGATCACGATCGCGACCTCTCACGTCGAGTACGAGACCGACAACCGCCACTACGCGCACGTCGACTGCCCCGGCCACGCCGACTACGTCAAGAACATGATCACCGGCGCCGCGCAGATGGACGGGGCGATCCTCGTCGTCTCCGCCGCCGACGGCCCGATGCCGCAGACCCGCGAGCACATCCTGCTCGCCCACCAGGTCAACGTTCCCTACGTGGTCGTCTTCCTCAACAAGGTCGACATGGTCGATGACGACGACCTGATCGAGCTGGTCGAGGAGGAGGTCAAGGACCTCCTCAACTCCTACGACTACCCGGGCGAGGAGACCCCGATCATCCGCGGCTCGGCGCTGAAGGCGCTCGAGGGCGACGAGGAGTCGGTCAAGGCGATCCTCGAGCTCGCCGAGACGCTCGACAGCTACATCCCCGAGCCCGAGCGCGACCTCGACAAGCCGTTCCTGATGCCGATCGAGGACATCTTCTCGATCACCGGCCGCGGCACCGTCGCCACCGGCCGCGTCGAGCAGGGCATCGTCAACACCGGCGACGAGGTCGAGATCGTCGGCATCCACCCGGAGATCGAGAAGACCACGGTGACCGGCGTCGAGATGTTCAACAAGCTGCTCGACCAGGGCCAGGCCGGCGACAACATCGGCGCGCTCCTGCGCGGGACCAAGCGCGAGGAGATCGAGCGCGGCCAGGTCCTCTGCAAGCCCGGGTCGATCACCCCCCACACCAAGTTCAAGTCGGAGGTCTACTGCCTGAAGAAGGAGGAGGGCGGCCGCCACACGCCGTTCTTCTCGGGCTACCGCCCGCAGTTCTACTTCCGGACGACCGACGTGACCGGCGTCGCCAACCTGCCCGAGGGCACGGAGATGGTGATGCCCGGCGACAACGTCGAGATGACGATCGAGCTGATCCAGCCGATCGCGATGGACGAGGGCCTGCGGTTCGCCATCCGCGAGGGCGGGCGCACCGTCGGCTCCGGGGTCGTCACCGAGATCATCGAGTAAGGAAGCAGCCAGCACGCAGCAGACAGCAGACAGCGCCGACCGCGGAGTCGGCAGGAAGCAGGAGATGGGTACCTGGGGCGGCTCTTGCCGCCCCGCTGTCGCCCCGGAGTGAGGACAGAGAGACCGAAGAGTGTCAGCGATCACCGCAAGCAAGATCAGAATCCGCCTCAAGGCGTACGACCACGACGCCATCGATCGGGCCGCGAGCGAGATCGTCGAGACGGCCCAACGCACCGGCGCGACCGTCTCCGGCCCCGTTCCCCTGCCGACCTCGAAGAACGTCTACTGCGTGATCCGCTCGCCGTTCAAGGACAAGGACTCGCGCGAGCACTTCGAGATCCGCACCCACAAGCGGCTGATCGACATCAACGACCCGACCCCGAAGACGATCGATGAGCTGCAGCGGATCGAGAACCTGCCCGCCGGGGTCGACGTGGAGATCCGGCTCTAGCGATGGCCGCGATCCTCGGCAGGAAGGTCGGCATGACCCAGTTGTTCACCGACGACGGCACCAGCCTGCCGGTGACCGTGATCGAGGCGATGCCGAACCGCGTCACCGCGGTGCGTACCGAGGACGGTGACGGCTACGCGGCGGTCCAGCTCGGCGCCGACGAGGTGGCCGAGCGGAAGCTGACGAAGGCCCAGCTCGGCCACCTCGCGAAGACCGCTGCGCCGCCGCTGCGCCGCCTCGTCGAGATCCGCGACTACGACGGGGAGGCCGAGATCGGCGGCGAGGTCACGGTCGGCGATTTCGAGGCGGGCGACCGCGTCAAGGTGTCGGCGGTCGCCGTCGGCAAGGGCTTTCAGGGAACGATCAAGCGTCACAATTTCGGCCGCGGCCCCGTCAGCCACGGCTCCCACAACGTCCGCGCACCGGGATCGATCGGCGCCAGCGCCGACCCCGCCCGGGTCTTCAAGGGGCAGAAGATGCCGGGGCGGATGGGCGGCGGGCGCGTCACCCAGCGCGGCCTCGAGGTCGTGCGCGTCGATGCCGAGCGCAACCTGCTGCTCGTGCGCGGCTCCGTTCCCGGCCCGAGAAACGGCGCGGTGGAGGTGCGCAGCGATGGCTAGCGCGAAGCCGAAGGCGGCGACGATCGGCAAGCAGGCGAAGACCGATCTGCCCGCCGAGGTGTTCTCCGAGCCCTACAACGAGTCGCTCGTCCACGAGGCCGCGCGGGCCGACCTGAACGCGCGCCGGCAGGGATCGCACTCGAGCCTGACCCGTGGCGAGGTCGCGATGACCGGCGCCAAGGCCTGGCGGCAGAAGGGGACCGGGCGCGCCCGGGTCGGGGCGCTCAGCGTTCCGCACCGTCGCGGCGGCGGCAACGCGTTCGCGACCAAGCCCCGCAACTACGCCTTCAAGGTCAACCGCAAGGCGCGCCGCAAGGCGCTGCGGTCGGCGCTCAGCGTCCACGCGGCGCGCGGCTCGATCGCGGTCCTGCCCGCGGACAGCTTCGCCGAGCCCTCCACCAAGCAGGCCGCGGAGGCGATCTCGAAGTGGGGCGGCGAGCTGCCGGCGCTCGTCGTGATCGGCGCCGACGAGGCGGCGGCGGCGAAGAGCTTCCGCAACCTGCCCCGCGTCTCGGTGGTGACCGCGGCGGCCGCCGGGGTCGCCGAGATCGTCGGGCATCGATCGCTGATCGCCTCCGAGGACGCGCTGGCGACGCTCACCGAGCGCGCCGGCACGGTCGTGCGCGGGGGCGGGGAGGGGGCCTGATGGATCCGCGCCAGGTGATCATCGAGCCGGTCGTCTCCGAGAAGAGCTACGCGTTGATGGCGGAGGGCAAGTACACGTTCCGCGTCAACGACCGTGCCCACAAGACCCAGATCAGGGACGCGGTCGCCGAGATCTTCGACGTCGAGGTTCGCGAGGTGCGGACCTCGCGGGTGCGCTCGAAGCCGAAGCGGCGCGGCGTCCACTCGGGCCGGACACGGGCCTGGAAGAAGGCGATCGTCGAGCTCGCGCCCGGCGATCAGATCGAGCTGTTCGAGGGGGCGGCGGAGTAACGATGGCGATCCGCAAGACCAAGCCGACCAGCCCCGGGCGCCGCTTCGCGACCTATCAGGACCGCACCGAGCTCACCGCTGCGAAGCCGAGCAAGCGCCTGACGAAGGGCAAGCAGCGCAGCGGCGGCCGCAACGCGCACGGGCGCGTCACCGCCCGACACCGGGGCGGCGGCGCCAAGCGCAAGTACCGCCAGATCGACTTCAAGCGCACCAAGGACGGCGTGCCGGCGAAGGTCGCGACGATCGAGTACGACCCGAACCGGACGACCTATATCGCGTTGCTCCACTACGCCGACGGGGCGAAGTCCTACATCCTCGCTCCCGCCGGGATCGAGGTCGGCGACACGGTCTCCTCGGGCCCGGGATCGGACATCCGTGCCGGCAACGCCCTCGAGCTCGGCCAGATCCCGACCGGCACCGTCGTCCACAACGTCGAGCTGAAGCCGGGCCAGGGCGGCCGCCTCGGCCGGGCTGCCGGGACCGCGATCCAGGTCGTCGCCAAGGAGGGTGAGCTGGTGACGCTGCGCCTGCCGTCCTCGGAGATGCGGATGGTCCGGGCCGAGTGCCGGGCGACGGTCGGCACCCTCTCCAACGCCGAGCACCAGAACGTCACGGTCGGCAAGGCAGGCCGCAGCCGCCACAAGGGCAAGCGCCCGCAGAGCCGCGGCATCGCGATGAATCCGGTCGACCACCCGCACGGCGGCGGCGAGGCCCACAAGGGGCCCGGCGGCCACCCGAAGACGCCCTGGGGCAAGCCGACGCTCGGCTACCGGACGCGGAAGAAGAACAAGCAGTCGAGCGCGATGATCGTTCGCGGCCGACGACGCGGCAAGAAGAAGGGCGGGCGGTAGGCGATGGGTCGATCGACCAAGAAGGGGCCGTTCGTCGAGGAGCGCCTGCTGGCGCGGATCGAGGCGATGAACGAGGCCGGCAGCAAGCAGATGGTCAAGACCTGGTCGCGGCGCTCGACGATCTTCCCGGAGATGGTCGGGCACACGATCGCCGTCCACGACGGCCGCAAGCACGTGCCGGTGTTCGTCTCCGAGTCGATGGTCGGCCACAAGCTCGGCGAGTTCGCGCCGACCCGGACCTTCCGTGCCCACTCCGGCAGCAAGAAGGAGGAGCGCTGATGGCGGTCGCGACGGACGCTCCCGTGGTCCGCGCGAAGGCGCGGTACGTGCGGACATCCCCGCGCAAGGCGCGGGTCGTAGCCGACCAGGTCCGCGGCCTCGACGTCGAGCGGGCGATCGCGCTGCTCGAGTTCTCGCCGCGCGGGGCCTCCGCGCCGATCCTCAAGCTGCTCCGGTCGGCGGCGGCGAACGCCGAGAACAACCACGACCTCGATCCCGAGGAGATGCGGATCGACGCGATCTCGGTCGACGAGGGCCCGACCCTGCGCCGCTACCGTCCCCGCGCCCGCGGCCGGGCGACCCGCATCGAGAAGCGCAGCTGCCACATCGCGATCGCCCTGACCCCGATCCCCGACGCCGACTAGAGGAGCCAGCAGGAGAATGGGACAGAAGATCAACCCCGAGGGCTTTCGCGTCGGCTACATCCACGACTGGAAGTCGAACTGGTTCGATGAGCGGCACTTCGCCGACGCGCTCGTCGAGGACGTCAACATCCGCGGCCACATCGAGCGCAAGCTCGCGCACGCCGGCCTGTCCGACATCGAGATCCGCAAGCAGCGCGGCGAGGTCACCGTCGACATCCACACCGCCCGCCCCGGGATCGTGATCGGCAAGTCGGGCTCCGAGGTCGACGCGCTGCGCCGCGAGCTGCACCAGATCACCGGCAAGCCGGTCCGCGTCAACATCCGTGAGATCAAGCGCCCCGAGCTGGACGCCAAGCTCGTCGCCCAGTCGATCGCCGAGCAGCTCGAGGGCCGGGTCGCGTTCCGCCGGGCGATGAAGCGGGCGCTGACCTCGGCGATGCGCTCGGGCGCCAAGGGCGCCAAGGTCCAGGTCTCGGGCCGGCTCGGCGGCTCGGAGATGGCACGGACGGAGGGCTACTCGGACGGCCGCGTGCCGCTGCACACGCTGCGTGCCGACATCGACTACGGCTTCGTCGAGGCACGGACCACGACCGGGCGGATCGGCGTCAAGTGCTGGATCAACAAGGGCGAGGTGATGCCCGAGGGCTACGCGGGGGCGAGCGACAACGAGGAGCTCGGCGGCCGCGGGCGCCGTCCCGGCGAGCGTGGCGCCCGTCGTCCCGGCGCGGAGGCCGGCGCCGGCCAGGGCGGGCGCGGCGGGGGTGGCTCCTGATGCTGAGCCCGAAGCGGGTCAAGCACCGCAAGCAGCACCGCGGCCGGATGCGCGGTCACTCGAAGGGCGGCACCCAGGTGACGTTCGGCGAGTACGGCCTGAAGGCGCTCGATCGCGGCTGGATCACGAACCGGCAGATCGAGGCGGCCCGCGTCGCGATGACGCGCAAGATCAAGCGTGGCGGCAAGGTCTGGATCAACATCTTCCCCGACAAGCCCTACACGAAGAAGCCCGCCGAGACGCGGATGGGCTCCGGCAAGGGCAACCCCGAGGGCTGGGTCGCCGTGGTCAAGCCCGGACGGGTGATGTTCGAGCTCTCCGGCGTCTCCGAGGACCTCGCGCGCGAGGCGATGGAGCTGGCCGGCACGAAGCTGCCGGTGAAGACCAGGTTCGTCACGAAGGGATCGCGGTGAAGGGCTCGGAGGTGCACCAGATGGGCGACGCCGAGCTCGTCGAAGCGCTCAAGGAGGCGCGGCGGGAGGCATTCAACCTGCGGCTGCGCAACGCGACCGGCGAGCTCGAGAACACGGCCCGTCTCGGGCTCAGCCGACGCGACGTGGCGCGGCTGCTCACGGTCGCCCGCCAGCGCGGGATCGACCTCGACAAGGAACTGAAGTAGATGGCTGAGGAAGAAGAGAAGCAGACGCAAGAGCAGCCCGAGGCGGAAGCCGCCGAGGAGCAGGCAGCGGGCAGCGACGAGGACGCGGCCGCGGAGGCGGATGCGCCTGACGCCGCCGAGCCCGAGACCGCCGCCGAACCCGAGACCGCCGCCGAGCCCGAGACCGCCGCCGAGCCCGAGGTCCCAGCGGAGCCCGAGGTCCCGGCGGAGCCCGAGGCCGCGAACGAGCCTGAGGTCGCCGCGGAGCCCGAAGCCACGGGCGAGGGCGGCGACGATGCCGCCGCGGCCGCCCCTGCGGCGGCTCAGCCGTCGGACGGCGAGGAGGGGCCGGCGGAGCTGAGCCCGAAGCAGCGACGCAAGCTCGCCCGCTCGACCCACTCGGGCGAGGCGGGCCCCGAGCTCTCGGCCGAGGAGCGGCAGGCCCGCCGCGAGGCCGAGCGCAGGCGCAAGGCCGAAGCTCGCCGCCGCTACCGCAAGGGCCGGGGGGCGGCGCGCGCGAAGGCCGCCGGCAAGGGGTCGGGAACCGGCACCCCGCCGGCCGCCCGCGAGCCCGGCAGCCCGAAGGTGCGCCAAGGGGTCGTCGTCTCCGACCGGATGGACAAGACGATCACCGTCCGGGTCGAGAGCGCCCGCCGCCACCCCGCGTACGAGAAGGTGATCCGGACCTCGAAGATGTACCACGCCCACGACGAGCGCAACGAGGCCGGCGCCGGGGACACCGTGCGCCTGGTCGAGACGCGGCCGATGTCGAAGACCAAGCGCTGGCGGCTGACCGAGATCCTCGAGAAGGCGAAGTAGGCGTGATCCAGCAGGAGAGCAGGCTCAAGGTCGCCGACAACTCGGGTGCGCGCGAGATCCTCTGCATCCGCGTCAAGGGTGGCCATCACCGCCGTTACGCGAGCGTCGGCGACGTCATCACCGCCACCGTCAAGCAGGCGACGCCGCGCGGCGGCGTCCGCAAGGGCGAGGTCGTGCAGGCGGTCGTCGTTCGCACCCGCAAGCAGATCGGCCGTCCGGACGGCACCTACATCGCCTTCGACGAGAACGCCGCCGTGCTCATCGACCCCCAGAACAACCCGCGCGGGACCCGCATCTTCGGGCCGGTCGCCCGTGAGCTCCGCGACCGCTCGTTCATGAAGATCGTCTCGCTCGCCCCGGAGGTCCTCTAGCGATGGCGAAGAGCATGCGTATCCGCACCGACGACCGCGTGCTGGTCACGTCGGGCAAGGACAAGGGCAAGCAGGGCAAGGTGATCCGGGTCGAGCCGAAGCGTCGCCGCGTCTACGTCGAGGGCGTCAACATCGTCAAGCGCCACCAGCGTCCGCGCTCGATGACCGATGCCCAGACCGGTCAAGCTGGCATCATCGACAAGGAGGGGCCGATCGACGTCTCCAACGTCATCCTCCTCGACCCCGCCGATGACGAGCCGACCCGGGTCGGCGTCCGCATCGGCGACGACGGCCGCCGAGTGCGCTACTCGAAGCGCACCGGGAAGGCGCTCGACTGACGCCCCGAGGAACGATGGAAGCAGCAACGAAGACATCCGAGAGCGCGACGAGCCAGGCGGCCCCGCCGCCGCGGCTGCGCGAGCGCTATGAAGCCGAGGTGCTGCCGGCCCTGACCGCGAGGTTCGGCTACCCGACCCCGATGGCGGTGCCGCGGCTCGCCAAGGTGATCGTGAACATGGGAATCGGCGAGGCCAGCCGCACCGGCTCGGTCGTCGACGACGCGAGCGCCGAGCTGGCCACGATCACCGGCCAGCATCCGAACGTGCGCCGGGCGCGCAAGTCGATCGCCGCCTTCAAGCTCCGCGACGGAATGCCCGTCGGCGTCGCCGTGACCCTGCGCCGGGCCCGGATGTGGGAGTTCACCGATCGCCTGATCACGATCGCGATCCCGCGGATCCGTGACTTCCGCGGCCTCAACCCGCGCTCGTTCGACGGTCGCGGGAACTACTCGCTCGGGATCCGCGAGCAGCTCATCTTCCCCGAGATCGAGTACGACTCGATCTCCGAGACGCGTGGGCTCGACATCACCTTCGCGACGACGGCCGCGAGCGACGAGGAGGGCTTCGAGCTGCTGCTCGGGCTCGGCTTCCCGTTCGCCGAGGAGGGCCGGCCCGGCGGCAAGAGCGTCGAGGAGGTCGAGGCCGAGGAGGAGGAGCACCGCAAGGAGGAGGCGCGGGCCCGGGCCGAGGCCGAGCGGGCAGCGCTCGAGCAGCTCAAGGAGGAGAACCCGGAGGCGTACGAGAAGCCGGAGCGTCACACCGAGGGTGAAGGTGAGGACGCCGGTGAGGGCGACGAAGAGAAGGAAGAGGAGTAGATGGCGAAGACCTCACAACGCGTCAAGCAGGCGGCGGGCTCGAAGTTCAAGACGCGCAACTACAACCGCTGCCGCAAGTGTGGCCGCAGCCGCGCGGTGTATCGCAAGTTCGGCCTCTGCCGGATCTGCCTGCGCGAGGCCGCGCACAAGGGCTACGTCCCCGGCATGACCAAGTCGAGCTGGTAGGGGATCCGCCGAGCATGCTCACCGACCCGATCTCCGACTACCTGACGCGCGTGCGCAACGCGCTCCACGCCGACCATCCCGAGGTCGAGATCCCGGCATCGCGCCTGAAGAAGGAGATGACGCGGATCCTCGTCGAGCAGGGATACGTCAACGGCTACGAGGTGGAGCCGACCAGGGTCGGCGAGACGATCCGCATCCGGCTCAAGTACACCGAGGACCGTGACCCCGTCATCCACGGGATGCGGAGGATCTCGCGGCCGGGGCGGCGGCGCTACGTGTCGGGCTCGGAGGTGCCGCGTGTGCAGGGCGGCATGGGCACTGCGATCATCTCCACCTCGGCCGGCGTCATGACCGGCCACGAGGCGAGGGAGAAGGGCGTCGGCGGCGAGGTCGTGGCCTACGTCTGGTAGCTGAGCATGAGCCGGATCGGAAACAAGCCAATCGAGATACCCGCCGGGGTGACGATCGACGTCGCGCCCGGACGCGTGACCGTGAGCGGTCCCAAGGGCGAGCTGACCCAGGTGGTCAGCCGCGACATGGGGATCGGGGTCGACGACGGCGTCCTGACCGTCTCGCGGCCCACCGATCGCGGCGAGCACCGGGCCCTGCACGGGCTCACCCGCAGCCTGATCGCGAACATGGTCACGGGCGTCACCAAGGGCTTCGAGAAGCGGCTCGTGATCCAGGGCGTCGGCTACCGGGCCAAGGCGCAGGGCAAGGCGCTCGAGCTCTCGCTCGGCTTCTCCCATCCGGTCAGCGTCAAGGCCCCGGACGGGATCGACTTCGAGGTTCCGCAGCCGACCGAGATCGTCGTCCGCGGCATCGACAAGCAGCTCGTCGGCGAGATCGCGGCCCAGATCCGCCGCCACCGCCCGCCCGAGCCGTACCAGGGCAAGGGCGTCCGCTAC